>JAFQKM010000178.1 GCA_017396925.1 Clostridia bacterium | reverse complement strand
GGACGAGCTGAAGGCCCGCGGCATCGAGTTTGGCATGGCCATCGACGAATGCGGCGGCGTTGCCGAGATCGACGGCAAGCTGGTTGCCACCATCATCCCCTGCGAGAAGGGCTATGCCGACTATGAGTTCTATGTAGAAGATCCGGGCGGACATTCGGCCTTCCCCCCTGTCCACACCGCACTGGGCAAGCTGGGTCACGCCATCTGGACCCTCGAGAACAACCGTATGGAACCCATCTTGATCGAGCCTGTCATCCGTGAGATGAAGGCCCGCGCACCCTTTATGACCGGCGAACTGGCCGAGCTCTTCAAGGATCCCGAGGCCAACTGGCCCCGCCTGAAGGAACTGGCCGAGACCGACAAGACGGTCAACCAGATGGTCCGCACCACAACCGCCGCCACCATGGCACAGGGTTCGGCACAGGCCAACATCCTGCCCGAGCGCGCATCGATCATCACCAACTCCCGCATCCTGCCCGGCCAGACCCTGGAAGATCTGGAAGCCCACTTCCGCAAGGTCATGCCCGAGGACGTCAAGTTCCGTCTGGTCAAGGGTCATAATCCTCCCCCCATCTCTTCCATCGATACCGAGGGTTATGCACTGATCGTCAAGATCATTTCCGAGATGTATCCCGGCGTTACATTCATCCCCTCCATGCTGGCCGGCGGCACCGACTCCCGCTACTACAGCTGCCTCAGCCCCACAAAGAGCGTCTATCGCTTCACAGGTCTGATGTCGGACGCCAATACCGGCGGCGCACACCAGGTCAACGAGCATATCAACACCGAGATCATGGTCAACAACGTCAAGTTCTATGTTGAACTCTTCAAGAACTACGGCAAATAAGCAATAAGCATCAGAAAAAGGCACCCCACATGGGGTGCCTTTTTTCACAGCCTGTGGGTGAAAACCGGAAAGTTCTGCGGTTTGAGCGGCTTTTTTTGAAAAAGCAATCCCATTCCGCCCGGAACTCTGCTATAATAAAGCTATATTCCAACTGTAAAGGAGCGATCCTATGAAACGAAGTCTGTCTATGCTGCTGACCATCCTTCTTCTGTGCGGCAGCCTTTCGGTCACGGCCGCGGCGGCGCCCACCGTTCGGGCCGTGCCCAATTCCTTTGGCCTGCAGCCCTGGGGTTCCTACTCCGAGGGCCTGTGTGTCTATGCCAAAAACAGCTCGATCTTCGGCTATGTCGATACCAACGGCAAGATCGTCATCCCGGCCAAATATACAGTGGCCCATGATTTCTCCGAAGGTCTGGCCATGGTCGTCCTCAACGGAAAGGTCTGTTATATCGACCGCACCGGTAAGGTGGCCATCGACACCGGCTATACCTACAATTATGACGCCTATTCCTGGGCAAGCGGCAGAGCCTGCTCGTTCAACAACGGCATCGCCAGTGTCGCCAACGACAGCGGCCTCTGGGGCGCCATCGACACCAAGGGCAGGGTTGTTATCCCCTGCAAATACGACGGTCCGCTGAACTTTGTCAACGGCTGGGCCCGGGCCGGCTGCAGCTACATCGACCGCACCGGCGTCCTGCGCTGGCCCAATCTGGATCCCGATACCCCCTATCTGGGGGCGGTCGTCGAGCTGAAGGACGGCCGCCTGCTGGGCGTGGCCGACGGCCGTGTCGGCGGCTTTATGGGCACCTCGATGGAGGTCTATGCCTATGACCTGCTGGACAGCACGGGCAAGCGGATCGGCAGCATTTCCCCTTCCGAGGGCGACCGGCTGATGCGGGATGTCGGCATCGTCCGGATGGACACCCCCTCGGTTTCGGTGCTTAAAGCCTACGGTCTGGATGAAAACCGTTATCTGATTGCCAAAGAGCCTTCCGACGGCATGATCCTGGCCAGCGTCAGATACAAGATCGCCGAGAACGAACTGGGCGGCAATACATATGTCTATATCGATGCGGCCACCGGCAAAGAGGTACTGGGCCCCTACGAATATGCCGAATCCTTCCGCGAGGGCTATGCATGGGTCCGCCCGGTGGGCAGCTCTTCCTATACCCTCATCGACCGCAGCGGCAAACAGATGATGCCCAACGAATACTACAGCATGAGCAGCGGCTTCCACGAGGGCCATATCCTGCTGGGCCGTGAAAACAGCCTCTATGTGGCCAAGAGCGGCGTGTCCGGCTTTAAGGATGTGGCGCCCGGCCAGTATTACTATGCACCGGTCAGCTGGGCGGTGGGCAAGCAGATCACAAACGGCACATCGGCCACCGCCTTCTCGCCTGCGCAGACCTGCACCCGCGGCCAGATCATCACCTTCCTCTGGCGTGCCGCCGGCTGTCCGACGCCCGATGGCGCAGCCCCCTGCACCGATGTGGATGCAGCCGATTATTATCACGACGCCGTGGCCTGGGCCTATGAAAACGGCATGGCCGAGGGCAGGACCTTTGCACCCAAGGCGCCCTGCACCCGTCAGATGGCCGTCGACTTCATGTGGAAGGCGGCCGGCAGCCCGGATGTGCAGCGCACAGTGCCCTTTACCGATGTCGACGGCACGCAGAAGCAGGCTGTGGCCTGGGCCCTGCAGATGGGCGTCACCAACGGCACATCGGCCACGGCTTTCTCGCCCGACGCCACCTGCACCCGCGGCCAGATCGTCACCTTCCTCTACCGCACATTGCCCATTACCGCCTATTACCGCACCGAATATCCCACCAATACCCCCAGATAAAAGCATATAAGAAAAAGGCACCCCACATGGGGTGCCTTTTCTGATACAGAACCTCAGTTGAGGAGCAGTGGGTTGGTGGCGCTCAGGGGTTCGCCGTCGCCGCCCATCTGGACCACCGTGATGGCGTCGCCCAGCTGGATGCCCTCGGCGTCGGCGCAGAGGGTGTTCTTGCCGATGCGGGTGGTTTCGTCCCAGGGCTTGCCGTTGACGAAGATATAGCTTTCCCAGGTCACATTGGTGCCTTCCACATAGAGGCGGCCGTCCTTGATATAGGCCTTCTCGATGGTGATGGGGTCGACGCCCATCTGCATTTCGGTGGGTTTATAGGGCAGCGAGCCGCCCATGGCGCTCTGGTCGCCGTAGAGGATATCGTATTCCAGCAGCTCGAGGTCGCGCTGGTATTCGGGATCATCCTTGGCGGTGCGGTGGAGGTCGAAGAGGACATTGCCCTCGAGGCCGGCCATCTCCAGCACCTTGGCGCTCAGCTGGTAGGCATAGATATTTTCGTTGGCCGTATAGCTGTCGAGGTTGGTGGCGATGACATATTCGGTCTGGTAGATGTTGCCCATCGACAGATCCTCGTCGAGGATGTCCAGCGAGGGGAGATGATCGCCGTAGAAGACGCAGATATAAGGCTCGCCGCGCCCGTCCAGCGCACGGGTCAGCTCGGCAACGAACTGGTCGGTCTCGTAGAGCTGGCCGACATAGTATTCCCACTGGTTCTTTTCTTCCATGGTCTCGAGGCCGCTGGCCGTGATGGGATAGGCGTCGCCGGTGGGCTCGGTGGGATAGCGGCCGTGGGGCTGTACGGCAACGGTATAGACAAAGTCGCTGTTTTCGCCGCTGTCGAGGCACTTGAGGATCTGCTCGGTCAGGATCGAGTCCTTGGCCCAGCCGAGGGCGTTTTCGCGGATGTTGTCCATATATTCGATCGACAGGAAGTGGTCGAAGCCCAGATTGGGATAGACCTTGTGGCGGTCGTAGAAGGTGCCGTTGTTGTTGTGGATGGCAAAGGTCGAATAGCCATAGTCCTTCAGGTCGTAGGCCAGCGAGGGGCAGACCGACTCGCGCAGGATGGTCTTGTAGGGATATTCGCCGGTGCCGAAATAGTCGAGGCTCATGCCGGTCAGCACTTCAAACTCGGTATTGACCGTGCCGGCGCCGATGGAGGGCACCGTGAAGTAGCCCGATGTGTTTTCCTCCATCATGCGGGTGAAGTGGGGGATGGGGTTGCCCGAATAATCGATGCCCTTCATGCGGTTGACATTGAAGAAGGATTCCAGCTGGACGATGATGATATTGGGATGCTCCAGCGTGGGGTCGGCAGGGACTTCGGGATCGGGAAGCGCTTCCTCCATCTCGTCGATCACATCCTGCACCAGCTGGTCGCTGTAGTCGGCGGGACGGTCGACGCCCTGGTCGAAGACGCTCTTGGTGAAGCAGTAGCAGAAGCCGTATTGCCTGTAGCAGTCGGCCAGATTGCCGAACTCTTCCGAAATATGGCCGTTGTCGATGGCCCAGCCGCCCACAAGCACCAGCGCCAGGATCGATGCCAGCAGGGCCGCGCCGCCCTTTTTATAGTTGGCGGCATAGCGGGGGGCCTTGACGCCCATCCACACCAGCAGGGCCACCGTCAGCACCATGGCGGCAACGCACAGGACGATCTGCCAGGGCTTCATGTAGATATCGACGATATCGATGGCCTGCTCGACATTGCGGAAGTCGGAAAAGCCGAAGGGGGTGACGCGCATACTGAGCAGGATGCCGTTGACCACGCCGCAGAAGAGCCAGACGCTGGCCGTCAGCAGCAGGAAGAAGAGGCGACGGCGGAAGATCGAGGCCAGCAGCAGGGTGGTCAGGATCAGCAGGGTATTGAAGAGGAAGGGCACGGGGTATTCGCCCAGCCAGACGATGCCCTTGAAGGGGGAATGGCGGCTGACGCTTTCGATCAGATAGGTCAGCAGCGGGGCCAGCAGCAGGCAGAGCTTGAGGCTGCGGTGCTCGATGTGATGGGTGAGCCATCCTGCGGCATTGTGCAGCTTCTGCCCAAGGCCGTGGGCCCGGGTTTGGATTTGCATAGGATCTACCTCCTTGATCGGCACGGGGGCCGACATCAGGCTGAAAATGAAAACATGGATTTTACGTTTTTTTCACAGGGTTATCATAAGGATTATATATCAACGAAACGACAAATCAATGAAAAAACTATAAATAATTCGAATTTTTGTGGAGATTGATGATTTTTCCAAGGCAGGATTTGTCGCTTTCGACATTCTCACGGGAACGCGATTGCCAAATGACGAAGGAAAGTGTATAATTTAAAAAGATGCAGCAATGCGATCCGTCTGTATTTCCGGTTTGAAAAAATATAAAGGAGCTGACTTTTTATGTATGATCTG
>JAFQKM010000177.1 GCA_017396925.1 Clostridia bacterium | reverse complement strand
TCCTCGACAACCAGCTCCGCGCCAAGAGCATGGCAAAGAAGAATAAGTAATTTTCCGCCGCGCATGTCGCCGGAAAATCCGAATGGAATAAAAAGAAAGACCACCCGAATCAAACCGGGTGGTCTTTTTTATCTCTGTTTCAATTTTGCATTTGCTCTTTCGATAAATATAGAGAAAATTATAGGAAACATGAATAATTATTTTCAACTGTATATAAATGTGCGAAGGTTCACAAAAATAGAAAAAGTGATAAAAGTAATGGATATTATCGATATAATAAATAAAAAGATACAGCTTGTTTTGAATTTCTAATAAAAACAAGTTACTGTCGACAAACCGGGAATTCAAATGTTAGAATCAAAATGTAAAATTTCGTTCTTTGGCAAGAGCGTCTACAGAGTCTCATTTATGAAGTGAATGAATTTTTATTCACTCTTGTTAAGGTGCGAAAAATATTATGACGAAAGAAGGAAGCAAACGTGAGAAACGCAAAGCTGACCCGTCTGCTGGCCCTGCTGCTTGCCATGATGATGGCATTCGCACTGGTCGCCTGCGGCGCTGACGAAGAAGAGCAGCCCGCTCAGGATCAGGAGCAGACCACAGACAAGACAGAGGAACCCAAGGAAGAGGAGAAGGAAGAAGAGAAGGTCGTTCGTGACACATTCACAATGGCCATCAGTTACATGCCCGATGCCCTGTCTCCCATCGGCAACGGTTCCGACGACTACACAACCATGACACGTCCTCTGTATGACAAGCTGTTCATGGAGAACAACGAGGGCGGCATCGACTATTATCTGGCCAAGAGCCTGGAGATCTCTCCCGACGGTATGACCTACAAGGTCACACTGCGTGATGATATCACATGGTCGGACGGCACACCCATCACAACCAAGGACATCGAGTTCGGTATGCAGTACTCCATCGCTAAGTACGGCTATAACCGTTACGCTCGTGTCAATGGTGTTGAAGGTACATACGAGATCATCGACGATCAGACCTTCTCCGTTACCATTCCCGAAGCATACAACTACTTCATCGCTACTCTGGGCGGCATGACCATCTTCCCCGCACACGAGTTTGAGAGTGCAGAGGCTCTGGCTGCTGACCAGTCCTACTACACAAAGAAGGATGTTGTTACATCCGGCCCCTACACCATCAAGGAAATCAATGCCGACAGCGTCGTCTTCGAAGCAAGAAATGACTACTATCGCGGCACACCCGAGATCAAGAATATCGTTCTGAAGGTTGTCGGTTCCGGCTCCACAAAGGCCATCGCTTTTGAAAATGGCGAGATCGACTACATGCGCATCACAACTGTCGACGAGCTGGACAAGTATTCCGCTCAGTCCGACAAGTACAACCTCTACATCATGCCCGAAGCACGTCTGAACTACCTGCAGGTCAACCCCTATGGCCCCAACCCCCTGACAGATGAGCAGCGTGAGGCTCTGTTCTATGCCATCAACGGCGACGAAGTTATCGACTTTGCTTACGGCTCCACAGATCTGGCACAGAACCCCAACTCCATGCTGGTTCCCACACAGGCTCTGTACAATGCCGAGACACCCGACTATGTCTACGATCTGGAAAAGGCCAAGCAGATGGCCAAGGACACCGGCCTTGAAGGCAAGGAACTGGTCTACATCTACAACAAGGACCGTGCCAACATGGAAGCCTGCGCAATCGTTCTGCAGCAGCAGCTCCAGCAGATCGGCGTTACACTGAAGATCGAGGGTCTGGATTCCACAACATTCTTCCAGCGCTTCTTTGGTCTGTCCTCCTACCATAATGACCAGTACACCACATGGGATCTGGGTACAAACGGTTGGGACTCCATGCGTGGCGGCACACTGTATCAGGCTTACTCCTACTTCAACCAGGCCGACGACGCCTGGGGTATGACACCCGCTTGCGGCGATCTGGCTGTTAAGGTCAACACCATCACCGATCAGGCCGAGATGCAGAAGGCCGCTGACGAGCTGATGGAAGTCGCTATGGCTCAGCACAGAATCTACCCCCTGACCTACACCAACTACGTCATGGTCTCCCAGAAGTATGTTGGCGGTCTGGATACATGCGATATCGTTCCCGAATTCGCTGACTGGCTGGCAATCTCTGTAAACAACTAATCGTTCTGAATGGTTAAAGAGCTGCCCTTCCGGAGGGCAGCTCTTTTCTTAAAAGAAAGGAACTGTTCATGCTTAAAATTATTCTGAAAAAGGTGGCCGAGGTCACGGTCGTTATGCTGCTCATTTCGATCTTCTCCTTTGCCATCATCGAATTGGCGCCCGGCGATATCTCCTCCATGTATATCTCGGCCGATATGTCGCCCGAAGAACAGGAAATGGTCATGGAAAAGCTGGGCCTGAACAAGAGCGGTACCGAACGCTATATCGAATGGCTGAAGGAGGCCGTCAAGGGCAACTGGGGTTATTCGATCTCCTATAAACTGCCGGTTGCCGATATGCTGGTCAAGCGTCTGCCTTCCACGCTGCTGCTGATGGGCACCTCGCTGATCGTTTCGCTGGCCATGTCGATCCCGCTGGGCCTGATCGCCGGCTATAAGAAGAATACATGGGTCGATAATGCCATCAGCGGCTTTGCCTATTTCGGTATGTCCATCCCCTCTTTCTATTTCGGTATGCTGATGATCATTCTGTTCACAGCCATCCTCCATTGGCTGCCTTCCTCGGGTATGCACAGCTTCGGCGTCAACACACCCTGGGATACCGCCAAGCATATGATCATGCCGGTCATGACCATGGCCCTCAGCTCGATGGCCTCCAAGGTCCGCTATGTCCGCGCCAACACCATCGGTCAGCTCAGTGAAGAGTATGTTCTGGCTGCCAAGGCCAAGGGCACCTCGGGCATGACCATCCTGTTCCGTCACGTTCTGAAAAATACCCTGCTGCCCATCATCACCATTGTCGGTATGAACATGGCCTCGATGGTCACAGGTTCCTTTATCATTGAAAGCCTGTTCGGCTGGCCCGGCATCGGCAGCTTTGCCATGGAAGCCATCGGCAAGCAGGACTATCCCATCATTATGGCCTATATCATGATGTCCGGTTTTATTCTGGTTATGGGCAACTTTATTGCCGATATCCTGTATTCCTTTGCCGATCCCAGAATCAAGAGAGGAGTAGACGCAGCCAATGGAAAATAAGTATGTTTTTAACGAAAGCTCCTTCCAGCGCATGGAGAAAAAGCAGAAGGATCTCGGCGCCGTCTATCGCCGCAGCCTCTGGAAGGACATCAAGAAGGAGATCCGCGCCAACAAGCTGGCCATGTTTGCGGTGATCTATCTGGTTATCATCATTACAGCCTGCCTGCTGGCGCCTCTGAGCCCCTATGACCCCAACGGCCTCAGCCGCGCCGATAAGTTTGCGCCTGCCTCGCTGCAGCATCCCTTCGGCTGCGACGAGTTCGGCCGCGACTATTTCACCCGCGCCCTTTACGGCGGACGTATTTCGCTGCTGGTCGGCTTCTCGGCCATGTTTGTCACCGTCTGTATCGGCACCACCATCGGTATCTTCTCGGGCTATATCGGCGGCAAGTTTGATATGCTGCTGATGCGCTTTACCGATATTTTCCTGGCGCTGCCCTCGATGCTGCTGATGATCGTTCTGAACTCCTTCCTCAAGCCCAGCATTCCCACGCTGATCGCCGTTCTGAGCCTCTTCTCGTGGGCGTCGGTCGCCCGTATCACCCGTGCCGAGACCATGTCGCTCAAGGAGCGTGACTATGTCGTCGCCTCCAAGAATCTGGGCGCCGGCAATATTCAGATCGCCGTTAAGCACATCCTGCCCAACATCCTCGGCCCGGTCATGGTTGCCGCCAGCCTTGGCGTTGCCAGCGCCATTCTGAGTGAATCCTCCCTCAGCTTCCTCGGCCTGGGTATTTCGATCCCCCATGCGTCCTGGGGCTCTATGCTGCAGGGTGCGCAGGCATTTATCCTCGACCGTCCCATTCTGGCCGTTTATCCCGGTGTTCTGATCCTGCTGACCGTCCTCAGCTTCAATATTCTGGGCGACGTTCTCCGTTCGGCACTGGAACCCAAGATCGTAAAGTAAGGAGGGAGATCAGATGAAAAACACACTTGTAGACGTTAAGAATCTGTCTGTTTCCTATTTTACCTACGCCGGTGAAGTCCAGTCGGTCCGCGGCATCAGCTTCTCGGTTGAAAACGGCAAGACCACCGCATTGGTCGGCGAGTCGGGCTGCGGTAAGTCGGTCACATCCAAGGCACTGATGGGCCTGATCGAAAAGCCCGGCAAGATCAAAGAGGGCAGCAGCATTCAGTTTGGCGGCAGGGAAGTTCTGAACTTCACCGAAGCCGAGTGGCAGAGCTTCCGCGGTCAGGAATGCTCGATGATTTTCCAGGACGCCCTGGTTTCCCTCAATCCCACCATGAAGATCGGCCGTCAGATCGCCGAGAATCTGGAAAACCACAACGACGGCTCGCTTTCGGCCGGTCAGATCCGCCAGCGTGCCATCGAGATGCTCGAGCTGGTCGGCATCCCCGATCCCGACGCCTGCCTCGAAAAATATCCCCACGAGCTTTCGGGCGGTATGCGCCAGCGCGTCATGATCGCCACCGCCATGATCACCAATCCCAGCCTGCTGATCGCCGACGAGCCCACAACCGCCCTCGACGTTACCATTCAGGCCCAGATCCTCGAACTGATGAAGGACCTACAGAAAAAGCTGGGCATGGGCATCATCATGATCACCCATGACCTGGGCGTTGTTGCCGATATGGCCGACAACATCATCGTCATGTATGCCGGCAAGATTGTCGAAAGCGGCAAGAACGAAGATATCTTCTACGATCCCCGTCATCCCTATACCTGGGCGCTGATGAACTCGGTTCCCCGCCTCGATCTGGACAACAAGGAAGAGCTGGTCACCATCGAGGGCACCATCCCCGATATGATCCATCCGCCTAAGGGCTGTGCTTTCTGCAGCCGCTGCCCCTATGCCATGAATGTCTGCGCCGAGCTGATCCCCGAGGTCACCGACCTGGGCGACGGACACACTGTAGCCTGCTGGCTCAACGATCCCCGTGCCGATATCAGCGGCGTACCCTTCCGAACCGGAGGTGCTCACCATGAATAACAGACCCATCGAACTGGAGGTCACCAACCTCTGCAAATATTTCGACGCCGGCAAGAAGCGTAAGCTCAAGGCGGTCGACGACGTTTCCTTTGTCATTCACAAGGGCGAGACCCTGGGTATCGTCGGCGAGTCGGGCTGCGGTAAGACCACCTGCGGAAAAACCTGTATTGGTATGTTGCCCAAAACGGCAGGCATGGTGAAATATAAGGGAAAAGACGTTCACAGCATGTCCAAGAAGGAGCGTTTCGATTTCACCGGCAAGGTCCAGATGATCTTCCAGGATCCCTACGCCTCCCTCGACCCCCATCAGAAGGTTTATGATATCATCGCCGAAGGCATTCGCATCCACAAGCTGGCCAAAAATCAGGCCGAGGAAGAGCGAATGGTCCTCGAACTGCTCGACATGGTCGGCCTCAATGCCGAGCATGCCATGCGCAATGTTCATGAGTTTTCGGGCGGTCAGCGCCAGCGTATCGGCATTGCCCGCGCCCTGGCTGTCGATCCCGAGTTCCTCTTCTGCGACGAGCCCATCTCGGCCCTCGACGTTTCGATCCAGGCCCAGATCATCAACCTGCTGATGAAGCTGCAGAAGGACCGCGACCTGACCATGCTCTTCATCGCCCACGACCTTTCGATGGTCAAGCATATCTCCGACCGCATCGGTGTTATGTATCTGGGCAACATGGTCGAGCTGGCCCCCGCGGCCGAGCTGTATAAGAAGCCGCTGCACCCCTATACCGAGGCGCTGCTGTCGGCCGTTCCCATCGCAGATCCCCGCGCTTCCCGCGAACGCCGGAAGATCATGCTGACCGGCGACGTCCCCAGCCCCGTCAATCCCCCTGCCGGCTGCCGTTTCAGCGGCCGCTGCAAATATGTCACCGAGCAGTGCATGAAGGTCCGTCCCGAACTCAAGGAGATCGAGCCCGGTCACTTCGTCGCCTGCCATCTGCATAAATAATTCAGAAAAACATGAAAGAAAAGGAGAATGAATCATGGAACTGGTAAAAACCCTGCCTGATGTATTTGAAGAGTTCAGCGAACAGCGTAAGAACTCCTTCCTGCCCCTGATGGAGATGAAGAAGAAGGACATCCCCTTTGTCGGTACCTTCTGCACCTACACCCCCAGCGAGGTCATCATGGCTGCAGGCGCTGTTCCCGTTGGCCTGTGCTCCTTCTCGGACGAGACCATTCCCGATGCCGAGCAGGATCTGCCCCGTAACCTCTGCCCCCTGGTCAAGTCGAGCTACGGCTTCGCGCTGACCAAGAAGTGCCCCTTCTTCTATTTCTCCGACCTGATCGTCGGCGAGACCACCTGCGACGGCAAGAAGAAGATGTATGAGATGCTGGGCGAGTTCAAGAACGTCCATGTCATGGAGCTGCCCAACCGCCAGAGCGAAATGGGCCGCAAGCTGTGGAGAGAAGAGGTCGTTCGTCTGAAAGAAAAGCTGGAAGAGCAGTTCGGCGTTGAGATCACCGAAGAAAAGCTCCGCGAGCAGGTCAATCTGATGAACCGCAACCGTCTGGCCCTGCGCGGCTTCTACGAGCTGCAGAAGATGGATCCTCCCCCTGTATCCGGTCTGGATCTCTACAGCGTTCTCTATGGTTCCTCCTATAAGTTCGACCGCGAAAAGTCGATCCAGGATGTTCTGGCCCTGACCGAGCGCATCAAGAAGGAATATGAAGAGGGCAACCGTCCCATTCCCAAGCGCCCCAGAATCATGGTCACCGGCTGCCCCATCGGCGGCAATGCCATGAAGGTCGTCCGTGCCATCGAAGAAAACGGCGGCAACGTTGTCTGCTTCGAGAACTGCAGCGGCGCCAAGTCGGTCGATAAGCTGATCGACGAGAGCAACCCCGACGTCTACCAGGCCATCGCCGACCGTTACCTCGATATCGGCTGCTCGGTCATGACACCCGACAACAACCGTCTGGAGCTCATGGGCCGTCTGCTGGAAGAGTATAAGATCGACGGCGTTGTCGAAGTCGTTCTGCAGGCTTGCCACACCTACAATGTCGAATCCTTCTATATCAAGCGTTTCGTCACCGGTAAGGGCATTCCCTATATGTCGATGGAGACCGACTACTCCTCCGCCGACATCGGCCAGATCAATACCCGCGTTTCGGCATTCATCGAAATGCTCTAAGATCTGTCGGCAAAACAGATATGCATCCGCCCGGTACGGCCTGTGCGCCGTACCGGGCGTTTCCGCAGCAGCCCGGAAACGCAGGGAAGAACGCCTGTGTTTTCTGTGCAAATATCCCCCGAAACCGTATAGAATGGATGGAGAAACAACATTTTTTCCCATGGATTTACGGAAATTATGTCTTTTTCCGGTTGACATGAAATTGGTTTGGGGATATGATAATAGTGTGTGTAAAACTTTGAAATTACATATTTAATTAAGGAGAGTTACAGATGGACAACAAGAAATATCAGATTGTTTTGAAGAAACCTCTGAAGCCCGACATCACTCTGATGGAAGTTTACGCCCCCCTGATCGCCAAGAAGGCTAAGGCCGGCCAGTTTATCATCTTCAGAGTCGATGCCGAAGGTGAAAGAGTACCTCTGACCATTGCCTACACCGATAAGGAAAAGGGCTCGGTCGCTATCATCTTCCAGAAGGTCGGTGCTACCACACTGGCTCTGGACGAGCTGAACGAAGGCGATTGCCTGCATGACTTCGTCGGTCCTCTGGGTGTTCCCACACACATCGAGGGCATGGGCAAGAAGGTTGCTGTCGTTGGCGGCGGCGCCGGCTGCGCTATCGCTTACCCCATCGCTAAGGCTCTGCACGAGGCTGGCGTTGAGGTTCACACAATTGCTGGTTTCCGTAACAAGGACCTGATCATCCTCGAAGAAGAGATGGGCAAGGCCTGCACAGAGCTGCACATGTGCACAGACATCGGTGACTATGGCTTCCACGGCTTCGGCACAGATATGCTGAAGAAGCTGATCGAGGAAGGCCACAAGTTCGACCATGTCGTCGCTATCGGCCCCCTGATGATGATGAAGTTCGTCTGCAAGCTGACCAAGGAGCACAACATCCCCACAACCATCTCCATGAACCCCATCATGGTCGACGGTACAGGTATGTGCGGCTGCTGCCGAGTCACAGTTGGCGGCGAGACAAAGTTCGCTTGCGTTGACGGTCCCGACTTCGACGGCCATCTGGTCGACTTTGACGAAGTTATCGCCCGTAACAATTCCTACAAGGCTTTCGAGGCCAAGAAGAAGGAAGAACACATCTGCAGATTGAGAGGTAAGACAAATGCCTAACATGTCCCTTACAAAGGTCAAGATGGCCGAGCAGGAGCCCAACGTACGTAACGCCAACTTCCTGGAAGTTGCACAGGGCTACACCCTCGAGCAGGCCAAGGAAGAGGCAGAGCGCTGCCTCAACTGCAAGAACGCTATGTGCGTTCAGGGCTGCCCCGTAAATGTTCCCATTCCCGAGTTCATCGCCAAGATCCGTGAAGAGGATCTGGCCGGTGCTTATAAGATTCTGTCCAACGCCAACGCTCTGCCCGCTGTTTCCGGCCGCGTCTGCCCCCAGGAGACACAGTGCGAGAGCAAGTGCATCCGCGGCATCAAGGGCGAACCTGTCGCCATCGGCCGTCTGGAGCGCTTTGTTGCCGACTGGGCTCGTGAGAACGGCATCGTCAACCTGGATTGCGCTGAGGCCAACGGCCACAAGGTCGCAGTCATCGGTTCCGGCCCTGCTGGTCTGACCTGCGCCGGCGAGCTGGCAAGAAAGGGCTATGACGTCACCGTCTTCGAGGCTCTGCATGTTGCCGGCGGCGTTCTGTCCTATGGTATCCCCGAGTTCCGTCTGCCCAAGGAAATCGTCAACAAGGAAGTTGAGAACCTGGTCAAGATGGGCGTTAAGATCGAGACAAACATGGTCATCGGTAAGGTTCTGTCCATCGATGAGCTGATCGAAGAGATGGGCTTTGAGGCTGTCTTTATCGGTTCCGGCGCTGGTCTGCCCATGTTCGCTCAGATTCCCGGCGAGTCTCTGTGCGGCGTTTACTCCGCTAACGAGTACCTGACACGTATCAACCTGATGAAGGCTTTCCGTGGCGCTGACAACTGCGACACACCCGTTCTGGAGTCCCAGAGCGTAGCCGTCATCGGCGGTGGTAACGTTGCTATGGACGCTGCTCGCTGCGCTAAGAGAATGGGCGCTAAGGAAGTCCATATCGTTTACCGCAGAGGCGAGGCAGAGCTGCCCGCACGTAAGGAAGAAGTCCATCACGCTATGGAAGAAGGCATCATCTTCGACTTCCTGACTGCTCCCGTTTCCATCGAAGGCGACGAGAAGGGCCGTGCTTGCAAGCTGCACTGCGTCAAGATGGAACTGGGCGAGCCCGATGCTTCCGGCCGCCGTCGTCCCATCCCCGTCGAGGGCTCCGATTTCGCTATCGAAGTCGATACAGTTATCCCCTCGCTGGGCACATCCCCCAACCCCCTGATCCGTTCCACAACACCTGGCCTGGATACAAACAAGAAGGGCT
Organism: Clostridia bacterium; assembly: GCA_017396925.1. Lineage (GTDB taxonomy): Bacteria > Bacillota > Clostridia > Oscillospirales > Butyricicoccaceae > RGIG1902. The sequence continues at coordinate 266 of JAFQKM010000177.1, read as the reverse complement.
GCATCGTTACAGGTGAAGACGGCTCCACATCCAGAGCTGCAGTCTTCGCAGGCGGCGACGCTTCCACAGGTGCTGCTACAGTTATCCTCGCTATGGGCGCCGGCAAGACAGCTGCTGCTTCCATCGACGAGTACCTGAAGAACAAGTAAGCTAAAAACTTTAGCTTAGCATAGGAAAAGCCACCCACCTGGGTGGCTTTTCTTTATCTGTGCAAGTCTTATGCTGCGAGCAGATATAATGTCCCCTCGGAGAGCGGAAGGGGGTAT
>JAFQKM010000176.1 GCA_017396925.1 Clostridia bacterium | reverse complement strand
TGCCAACAAGGCAGCCACCATCATCCGCGAAGCCTGCGAACAGAAGGGCTATAAGATGTTCTGCGCTTCCCCCACCAACCAGCAGTTCCCCATCCTGCCCAACGAGATGCTCAAGGCCTTCCAGGACAAGTATTCCTATGCCACATGGGCCAAGGTCGACGACGATCACACCGCCGTCCGCTTCTGCACCAGCTGGTGCACCAAGCTGGAGGACGCCGAGCAGCTGGCAAAGGATATTCTGGCTTTCTAAGATTTTGATCCGCAATAAAAAAGCCGCTCCCCAAAGGAGCGGCTTTTTTATATTATTCCCCCTTAAAGGTCAGCTGGACGACCTGCTGCGGCATATCCTTTGTGATGACGATGGTATCGGTATCGGGGTGAGAAACCAGCTTCTCGTCCCACAGGGCGAGGAAGGGCTCGACGGTATCGATCACATCATGTCCCTGCTCCCCTTCGCGGTAATGCATGGGGATAACGGCCCTGGGCTGCAGCGCATCACAGACCGCCTTGGCCCCCATGCCGTCGACGGTATAGAAGCCGCCTACGGGGATCATAACGGCGTCGACCGCGCCGATGGCCCTGATCTGTGCTTCACTCAGCATATGGCCAAGATCGCCGAAATGGGCCACGCGGACGCCCTGATGCTCGATGATATGCACCTTGTTGGGGCCGCGCTTGGCGCCCTCGGCGTCATCGTGGAAGGTATCGACGATCTCGACCTTAAAGGGCAGCTCGCCGGCATAAGGCACAATGTCCACAGCCTGTACATAGCCGTGGTCGCCGTGGTTATGGCTGCAGTAAACGGCATTGGCCGCTGTTCTGAACTCGGGGAAGCCGCGAACGCCGGTATAGGGATCGAGGACCAGTGTGGCGTCGCCGCAGGTCAGCTTATAGCAGGACAGGCCCAGCCATTTGATGGTGATATTCGACATAGTATTTCTCCTTCCTTAAATCCGTTCTTCTCTTATCGTATTGCCCTCCAGGTCCTTCCATGTAAAGACGCCGTTTTCAAGAAGCATATAGCCGTGGTGGCTGCCGTTCTTGGGGATGGACACCGACCCGGGATTGACATAGATGAAATCTTCGTGGACATTCCATGCCGGAATGTGGGTATGGCCGCAGAGCAGGACGCTGCCCTTGGGCATGGGCGGCGGATTCTGCTCGCCAAACTTATGGCCGTGGGTCAGATAAACGGTCAGGCCGCCGTCGGCCAGGAGGGCATAATCGGCCAGAATGGGGAACTCGAGCACCATCTGGTCGACCTCGGTATCGCAGTTGCCGCGGACGCAGAGGATCTGCTCCTTCAGCGGATTGAGGGCAGCGATGACCGCCTTGGGGGCATAGCCCTCGGGCAGATCGTTGCGGGGACCGTGGTAGAGGATATCGCCCAGCAGCACCAGACGGTCGGCCCCTTCCCGGGCATAGGCCGCCAGCATCTGTTCGCAATAGGCAGCCGAACCGTGCAGGTCGGACGCAATAAACCATTTCATATCTCAAAACTCCTTTTCTTTGGAAAGGCTCCATAATAACTTTGTCATCCTGAGCGAAGTCGAAGGATCTCACACCGCAAAAGATCAGAGACTCTATGCTTTTAAAAACCCCAGTTCTCTTCGGCCCATGCCAGATATTCCAGCATATGGCTGCGGCTCTCGTCCAGCAGGATCTCGCACTCTTCGTTGGTGCGCTCCAGCGGGATCAGCTCGCGGTCGACGGGGATGCGGTATTCTTCGGTCATGCCGGCGAAGACCACATACAGGTCGGCGCCGCCAAACACACCGGGGACCATCTCGAGGGCCGAATAATCATTGACAAACATTCGGATGCGCCCTCGCAGGGAAAATACCGTGGGATAGCGGATCTCGGTCTCGATCTCGGCGGGCATGGAATCCTCATATTCCTGATAGCTGCGGTAAGGCACGAGATACCAGAAAAGCACATGGGTCAAAGCAATGATCAGCACCGCGCCAAGGGCCATCAGCGCGATCTTCTTTTTCTTCTCCATACTTCCCTCCTATTCCTGTAAAAAGCCCATCACAACATCGTCGAAGTCGGGGGCCTCGTCGTAGAGGGCATGGCCATAATCTTCCCATACGCGCAGGCGGCTGTTTGGGATGGCTTCCTGCAGGGCGTAACTGCCCCCGACCCCAAGGGTCCGGTCCTGCCCACCGCCGAGGATCAGCGTGGGCGCCGTGATGGCGCCAAGGCCGGAGGCGGCGTCATGGGTCAGGCAGGCTTCGGCCTGCACAAGAAAACGGTCGAAGCTCTTCGGTTTGCCCACGCGGGTGGTGATGGGCAGCAGCCAGCGGTTCTTTTTCACATAGGCTTCGGTATACATCTGCCGCAGATTGTCTTCCATGATGGCGGCATAGTCGTCCCGGCGGGCCATTTCCATCCAGTTCTGTACATTCTGGGTCAGCACCTCATTGGCACAGGGCACCGTGACGGTCAGCACCAGCTTTTCCACCTTTTCGGGGTAATCGATGGCCAGATGCTGGGCGATCATGCCGCCCTGCGAGATGCCGATGACGCTCGCCTTTTCAATGTCCAGCAGCACCATGGCATCCTTTAAATCACGGGCCATGTCCCGGGTGGTGTGCCCCTGCGGCAGAGGATCGGGGCGGCTGAACATCCATACGCGGAAGGCTTTGGCGTATTTCGTATACATCAGCGAAAAGGGCAGGGCCTTGCCGCGGACGGTCAGCAGGCCGTCGCCCAGGCCGGGGATCATGACCAGATCCTTCTCCCCTTTGCCGAAAAGGATATAATCCATGACGGCGCCATGCAGGCGGAGCCGTCCGTTTTTTGCATTGAACATTTTGTTCTCCTATCACCCGATCCTCAACGTAATGATCAGGCCGCCAAGCAGAAGGATCCCTGCCACGATCGAATACAGGCGATACTGCTTTTTGCTGATTTTGCCCATGCGATGGGCGTTGAACAGCCAGATCAGCAGACAAACAAAGGGAATGACCAGTAAGGCTGTCCGGCCGCTGATATCCGTATATGGGTGATTGCGCATAAGAACCCTCCTTTTACAGACTACACTTTATAGTTTTATCATACCACATCGGGGAAGTTTATTCAACGCTCCCCTCCCCCTTGCTTTTATCGGCAAACTCCTGTAAAATAAAAGGGTCTATGTGCAAAATAAATATTATGAAATATAGGAGATCGCAATGTTAACTGTATCTGACGTAAGCATCGCTTTTCCCGGGCAGACCCTCTTTAAGAATGTCGACCTGAAGTTCACCGACGGCAACTGCTATGGCATCATCGGTGCCAACGGCGCCGGCAAGTCGACCTTCCTGCGTGTTCTTTCGGGCCAGCTGGAGCCCACCACCGGCCATGTATCGATGCCCCCCAACACCCGTATGTCGGTCCTCAAGCAGGACCACTTCGCCTTCGACGAATACACCGTCCTCGACACCGTCATCATGGGCAACAAGGAGCTCTATGACATCGGCAAGGAAAAGGACGCCATCTATGCCAAGCCCGACTTCACCGATGAAGACGGCATGCGCGTTGCCGATCTGGAGACCCAGTTTGCCGAAATGGGCGGCTGGGAAGCCGAAAGCGACGTTTCCAAGCTGATCCAGGGCCTCGGCCTGGATGAATCCATCCTCTATACCCAGATGTCGGCCCTGCCCGACAGCGACAAGGTCAAGGTCCTGCTGGCCCAGGCCCTGTTCGGCAATCCCCAGATCGTCCTGCTCGACGAGCCGACCAACGAACTGGATATCGACGCCATCCGCTGGCTGGAAGATTTCCTCTTTGATTATCCCGGCACCGTTCTGGTCGTCTCCCACGACCGTCACTTCCTCAACAATGTCTGCACCCATATCGTCGACATCGACTACGGTCAGATCAAAATGTATGTCGGTAACTACGAGTTCTGGTATGAGTCCAGCCAGCTGATCCAGCGTCTGATCAAGGCCCAGAACAAGCGCGCCGAGGAAAAGATCGCCGAACTGCAGAGCTTTATCGCCCGTTTCTCTGCCAACAAGTCCAAGTCCCGTCAGGCCACATCCCGTAAGAAGCTGCTGGACAAGATCACCATCGAAGAGATGCCGGCATCGTCCCGCCGCTATCCCTTCGTCGGCTTCACCCCCACCCGCGAGCCGGGCAAGGATATCCTGGCCGTCAACAACATTTCCAAGATGGGCGAAGATGGCCTGCCCCTGCTGCAGGATGTATCCTTCCGCCTCGACCGCGGCGACAAGGTCGCCTTCCTCAGCGAGAATCCTCTGGCCGTCACCGAGCTCTTCAAGATCATCATGGAAGAGAGCCAGCCCGACGCCGGCGCCTTCAAGTGGGGCAACACCATCAGCGTATCCTACTTCCCCAAGGACAACGGCGACTTCTTCGAGGACGTTGACCTCAACCTGATCGAGTGGATGCGCCAGTATACCACCACCGAAGACACCGAGACCTTCCTGCGCGGCTTCCTGGGCCGTATGCTCTTCTCGGGCGACGAAGTCTATAAGCCTGCCAAGGTCCTCTCGGGCGGCGAGCGCGTCCGCTGCATGCTGTCCCGCATGATGCTCTTCGGCAGCAACGCTCTGGTCCTCGACCAGCCCACCAACCACCTTGACCTGGAGAGCATCACCGCCGTCAACAACGGCCTGCGTGATTTCAAGGGCATCGTCCTCTTCACCTCCCACGACCACGAGTTCATCCAGACCATCGCCAACCGCATCATCGAGATCACACCCACCGGCGTCATCGACCGCCGCTGCACCTACGACGAGTATCTCGAGATGAAGGCCCAGAAGAAGTTCTAAGATGCAGGACCCCAAAACCCCCGGCACCGAGGAACCCAAGGCACAGCCCCTCTGGGACGACGAGGAGGATACCGACCGCGACCTCAAAGAGTTTGCCCTCTTTGCCAAGCTGGAGGAAAACGGCGGCAAGCCGACCCGCGGCTTCTATATCGGCGGATGCTTTTTCATCCTGCCTGTGCTCGCCTTCCTGTCGATCGCCCTCTTTTTCCTGATGAACCACCTCTATTAAAGCGTCAAAAAGTAAATTCCTGCGAAAAAGGCCTGTAAAGCAAAATGCTTTACAGGCCTTTTGTTTTCTGCATTTGTTTCCATTTTGCCCATTGGAAAAGCTGTTTTTGCTGTCACCTCCCTCCCCTTTCTTCATAAGATGAAGCAGAGGGCTTTTCAAAAGCCTTTCCCACATCCCGTTTTATCTTTACAACTGTGCAGAAAGGAGCCTCCAATGGAATGATGATACAAATCGAACAGGTCGGCCTGACCTACCAGAGCCCCGGCGGCGAGACCGAGGCCCTGCGGGATCTCTCCTTCGGCATCGGGCAGGGAGAGTTCGTCTGTCTGGTCGGCCCCTCGGGCTGCGGCAAGTCTTCCCTGCTTTCCATCCTGGCCGGGCTGGAAAGGCCCACCGAAGGACGGGTGCTGCTGGATGGGGTTCCCATCGAAGGCCCCTCGCCGCGGGTGGGCTATATGCTGCAGAAGGACCACCTCTTCCCCTGGCGCACCGTCTGGGGCAATGTGACCCTGGGGCTCGAGCTGCAGCACGAAAACACCCCCGAGCGGCAGGCCCGCCTCCGGGCCCTGCTCGAGCGGTATGGACTGGGGGAGTTTCTCAGAAGCACCCCCGATCAGCTTTCGGGCGGCATGCGCCAGCGCTGTGCCCTCATCCGCACCCTGGCCCGCGACCCCGACCTGCTGCTGCTCGACGAACCCTTCTCGGCCCTCGACTACCAGACCCGTCTGGCCGTATCGGCCGACATCCATGCCATCATCCGCGCCGAGGGCAAGACCGCCCTGATGGTCACCCACGATATTTCCGAGGCCGTGGCGCTGTCCGACCGCATCGTCGTCATGACCCGACGGCCGGGCAGGGTCAAAAGCCTCCATACCCTCGATTCCCTCTGGGGACTTTCCCCCATGGAGCGGCGCGACCATCCCGATTTCCGCCTTTATTTCAACGACCTGTGGAAGGAGCTTGATGTCCATGTCTGAACCGATGCATCATCCCTCCCCCGCCCGTCTGCGGTGGCTGCAGCGGGAAAAACGCACCCTGCAGGCGGTCTGGGGCCTGCGTGCCGCCCTGCTGGTGGGCTTCTTCCTGCTGTGGGAGCTGGCGGCCCGGCTGGGGTGGATCGACCCCTTTATCTTTTCCAGTCCCTGCCGCATCTGGGCCACCCTGCTGCGCATGGGCCGCAGCGGCGAGCTTTTGCTGCACACCGGCACCTCGGTGCTGGAAACCGTGGTCGGCTTCACGCTGGGCACGCTGGCCGGTACGCTGGCAGCCACCCTGCTGTGGTGGAGCCCCTTCCTGTCCCGCATCCTCGACCCCTACCTTGTGGTGCTCAACGCCCTGCCCAAGACGGCCCTCGGCCCCATTTTTATCGTATGGATGGGGGCCGGCGTCGGCTCGATCATCGCCATGACCCTGGCCATCTCCCTCATCGTCACCATTCTGGATATGCACCAGGCCTTCCGCTCGGTGGAAGCCGAAAAGCTGCGCCTGATGCAGACGCTGGGGGCCACCCGGCTGCAGACCTTCCTCAAGCTGGTGCTGCCCTCGGGCTTCGGGGCCATGATCAATGCCCTCAAGGTCAATGTGGGCCTGTCGTGGGTCGGCGTCATCATGGGCGAGTTTCTGGTCTCGCGGGCCGGGCTGGGCTATCTAATCGTCTATGGCTCGCAGGTCTTCCAGATGGATCTGGTGATGACCACCGTGCTCATCCTGGCCGCAGCCGCCGCCCTGATGTATCAAGGCATCCTGCAGCTGGAAAAGCTGCTTAAAAAACATATAGGAGTGACAGTATGAAAAAATTTTTTGCCCTGACCCTCGCAGTTCTGCTGGGTCTTCTGCCCCTGGCCGCCTGCGGCCGTGATTCGGTATCCTCCGACCGCCCTGCTGCCGAGCCTGCCCCCGAAAAGCCGGCCGAGCCGACCAGGATCAGCCTCTGCGAGGTCACCCATTCGGTCTTCTATGCCCCCTTCTATGCCGCATTGGAGCTGGGCTTTTTTGAAGAGGAGGGCCTGCAGATCGAGCTGACCAACGGCGGCGGCGCCGACAAGGTCATGACGGCTGTGCTGACCGGACAGTCGGAGATCGGCCTGGCCGGTCCCGAGGCGGCCATCTATGTCTTTAAGGAGGGCCGCGAAAACCATCCCGTCGTCTTCGGTCAGCTGACCAAGCGCGACGGCTCCTTCCTTGTGGGCCGCGAAGACCTCCCCTTCGACTGGGAGCTGCTGCGGGGCGCCCACATCATCGGCGGCCGCAAGGGCGGTATGCCCGAGATGACACTGGAGTATGTCATGCGTCAGAACGGTGTGATCCCCCACGAAGACGCCAATGTGGATACCTCGGTGCAGTTTAATATGATGGCCGGCGCCTTTACGGGCGGCACCGGCGACTATGTTGCCCTTTTCGAGCCGACCGCCACCGAGGTCGTTGAGGCCGGCAAGGGGTATATTCTGACCTCCATCGGCCAGGAAAGCGGCGAGATCCCCTATACCGCCTTTTGTGCCGCCAAGGATTATATGACCGAAAACACCGACGTCATCCAGCGCTTCACCGACGCCATGGCCCGCGGGCAGGTCTGGGTGCAGGAACATTCGGCCCGGGAGATCGCCGAGGCCATCGCGCCCCAGTTCCCCGACAGCGACCTTGATGTGCTGACCACCGTCACCCAGCGGCATAAGGACATCGACGCCTGGAACGCCACCCCGGTCATGAAGCAGGAGGCCTTCGAACGTCTGGAGACCGTTATGGAGACGGCCGGCGAGCTGGACGGACGGGTCGATTTCAAGGCCATCGTCGACAATTCCTTTGCCGAAAAGGCAAATACAGCCAATTAAAGTAAGTTATTTCTAACCAGAAGGCGGCGTCTTTCCCCAAAAGGCGCTGCCTTTTCGTCTGTACGGCTTGCATTTTTAAAAAATAGGGCTAAAATAAAAGGGAAGGAAAAATCGCACCCCTATCGCAGAAAGGAAGTCTACTATGACAAGAATCGACATCGTGTCCGGTTTCCTCGGCGCCGGTAAGACCACCCTCATCAAGAAGCTGCTCGACGAATCCCTCAAGGGCGAAAAGATCGTCCTGATCGAGAACGAGTTCGGCGAGATCGGCATCGACGGCGGTTTCCTCAAGGAGGCCGGCGTAGAGATCACAGAAATGAACTCGGGCTGCATCTGCTGCTCGCTGGTCGGCGACTTCGGCAAGGCCCTCAAGCAGGTCGTCACCGAGTTTAACCCCGACCGCGTTATCATCGAGCCCTCGGGCGTCGGCAAGCTGTCGGACGTCACCAAGGCCGTCATCGACGCCGCCAAGGAAGTCGAGATGGAGCTGGGCAGCTCGATCGCCGTTGTCGACGGTCCCCGCTGCAAGATCTGCCTCAAGAACTTTGGCGAGTTCTTTGCCAACCAGATCGAATATGCCGGCACCATCCTGCTCAGCCGCACCCAGAACATGACCCCCGACAAGATCAATGCCATGGTCGAGCTGCTGCGCGAGCACAACCCCAATGCCCCCATCATCACCACGCCCTGGGATCAGATCTCGGGCGATAAGATCCTCGAGGCCATGACCGGCCATTCTCTGGCCGACGAGCTGATGCACGAGCTGGAGCATCACCATCACGAGCACGACGAGCATTGCAGCTGTGGTTGCCACGACCATGAGCATCACGACCACGAATGCTCCTGCGGCCACGACCATGAGCATCACGACCATGAGTGCGAATGCGGCCATCACCATGACCACGACCACGAGTGCGAATGCGGCCATCACCATGACCACGACCATGAGTGCGAATGCGGCCATGACCATGACCACGATCACGAGTGCTCCTGCGGCCACGATCATCACCATCATCATGCCGACGAAGTCTTCACCAGCTGGGGTCACGAGACCGCTTCTCCCTTCTCCAAGGCTGAGCTGATGCACATCCTCGAAGAGCTGGATGATTCGGGTAAGTATGGCATGGTCCTGCGCGCCAAGGGCATCGTCCCCGCTTCGGACGCCGAAAACACCTGGTATCACTTCGACTATACCCCCGGCGAGGCCGAGGTCCGCACCGGTGCTGCCGACTATACCGGCCGCCTCTGCGTCATCGGCTCCAAGATCGACGAAGCCGCCATCAAGGCCCTCTTCGATACACGCGCCTAATCTTAAATAAAGGAAACCGCTTTTTATGGAAATGCCTGTATACATCTTCTCGGGCTTCCTCGATTCGGGCAAAACCAAGTTTGCCACCGATACCCTGACCGACCCCCGCTTCACCGAAGACTGCCGCACCCTGCTGCTGCTCTGTGAAGAGGGCATGGAGGAATACCCCATGGATCAGCTGGCGGCCAACAATGTTGTGGTGGAGGTCATCGAGGACGAAGAGGAGATCAACGTCTTCAAGCTCAACGAGCTGGAGCGCAAATACCGCCCCGATCAGATTGTTGTGGAATACAACGGTATGTGGGAGCTGGCCAAGTTTGAGGCCAATATGCCGGCCAACTGGGTCATCTATCAGCTGATCTGCATGGCCGACGCCTCGACCTTTGGCATGTATGTCAAGAATATGGGCGCCATCATGATGGAAAAGCTGATGGCTGCCGATATGATCGTCTTCAACCGCTGCACCGATGAGCTGGCCCAGAGCCTGCGCAAGCGCAACCTCAAGATGGTCAACCGCCGTGCCGAGATCTTCATGACCTTTGTCGACGGCCATGACGAGGAATACGACGACGGCACCATCTCGCCCTTCGACCTCAAGCTGGAGCATCTCGACATCGGCAACGACGAGTTTGCCTTCTTCTATGTGGACGTCCTCGAGCATCCCGAGCGCTATGCCGGCAAGACGGTCACCTTCACCGGCCGCGTGGCCAAGGACAATCGCTTCCCCAAGGGCAGCTTTGTGGCCGGCCGCCATGCTATGGTCTGCTGTGAAGAGGATATCTCCTTCCTCGGCCTGATCTGCATGGGCCCCGAGTATCTCGACAAGGTCCATACCCGCGACTGGGTCAAGGTCACCGCCAGGATCCGCGTCGAGCAGATCGAGCTTTACGAAGGCAACGGCCCCATGCTCTACCTGCAGTCGGTCGAGCCCTGCGAATGCCCCGATCCCGAGCTGGTTCAGTTCTGATCAAATGATTTCATATCCATGTATAAAAGGCTGCCCCGAAAGGCAGCCTTTTTGTATGCAGAAAAAAATTTCAAAAACCTGTTGACAATCATATACTCGCGTGGTATACTTTAGACAAGAAAAAGATACCGAAAAGGTGTAGGATAGAGGAGGACTTATAAATGAAGAGATTGGAAAACAAAGTTGCCATCGTTACCGGCGGTTCGAGAGGCATTGGCTATGCCACCGTACAGGCTTTCCTGCGGGAAGGCGCCACCGTTGTTCTGGCGGCCAGCAGCCCCGCATCGGCCCAGAAGGCCGTAGATAAGCTCCGCCTGGAGTTTCCCGACGCCACCATTGGCGGCATCGGTCCCGACCTGAGCAATTACGAAGAGGTCAAGGCCACATTCGATAAGGTTATCGAAACCTACGGCAAGGTTGACATTCTGGTCAACAACGCCGGCATGGCCGAAAGCACCCCCTTCCTGAAATATACCGAAGAGACCTTCGACAAGGTCATCGACCTGAACGTCCGCGCCATGTACCACACCACCCGCGCCATCGTTGAACACATGGCCGAGCGCGGCAGCGGCGTTATCCTCAACACATCCTCGATGGTTGGCCAGCACGGTCAGCCTGCCGGCATCGCCTACCCCACCTCCAAGTTCGCCGTCAACGGCTTTACCCGTTCGCTGGCCCGCGAGCTTGGCCCCAAGGGCATCCGCGTCAATGCCGTCGCCCCCGGCATCACCGAGACCGACATGATGAAGGCCGTTCCCAAGGCCGTTATCGATCCCCTGATCGCCGAGATCCCCCTCCGCCGTCTTGGCCAGCCCGAAGACATCGCCAATGCCTTCCTGTTCCTGGCATCCGACGAGGCCTCCTATATCACAGGCAATATCCTCGCGGTCGACGGCGCAGCCCGAAGCTAAATCCCCATTCCCCGCAGGTTCCACCACAAAAATCCCAAACCAAACCCGAAAAAATATCATTCTTCAAGAGTTGCTATTATTGATATTTCTTCTTTCCTCTCATAATCTTTCACACACACCAAACGGAAAAGCCGCCCACATGGGCGGCTTTTTCCTGCTTATTTAAAATGATTCCTCTATCAGTTCGAAGCGATCCTGCTGGGCTGCATCGGGATACTTCCCGCGGTCGACCGGGCTGAAGAACATATCGAAGGGTCGGGCCCAGACGGCCTGCTCGCCGTAGAGGGCCTGATAGACCACCAGCTTCTCGCCGGTCTCGGTATGCTCGGCGATGGCCAACAGGCGGTATTCTTTATTCTTGAAATGGCGGTATCTGCCGCCGATACAGACTTCCTGCATGATTTATACCCCCGTGGACAGATGATGCAGCCGAGAAAAAGGGAAGAGGGGATCTTTTCCGACGGGCTGCTGTCCACCATCCTGTTTCGCGGGCTGCTGATCGGT
>JAFQKM010000175.1 GCA_017396925.1 Clostridia bacterium | reverse complement strand
TACGGCCTGGTTCCCGCCTTTGCCGGCATCGCCATCGCCATGGGCTACGACGCCTTCATCGGCTGCTGCATGACCTATGTTGCCGCTGCCACAGGCTTTGCTTCGGCCACCCTGAATCCCTTCACCATCGGCGTTGCCATGGGTATCGCCGGCGTCGAGTATCCCTACGGCCTCGGCTACCGCATCCTGATCTTCATCGTCTTCCAGAGCGTTGCCATCTTCTATGTCATGCGTTATGCACGCAAGATCAAGGCCGACCCCACCAAGTCCTTCCTGTACGGCACAAAGCTGTCGATGGCTGAGGGCGTTGCCACAAGAGAAGAACTGATGGGCCTGAAGATGAACAAGAAGAACATCGCCTGCTGCGTTGTCTTCCTGATCACCGTCTTCTTCCTGGTCTTCGGCACCATCAAGTGGGGCTGGTACATCTCCGAGCTGTCCGGCCTGTTCATCATCGCCATGATCGTTTCCGGCATCGTCGGCGGCATGAACCCCAACGAGATCGCCCAGTCCTTCGTCCGTGCCGCCAAGGACATGATGTTCGGCGCCATGGTCATCGGCCTCAGCCGCGGCATCGTTGTCGTTCTGAACAACGGTAACGTTATCGACACCATCATCAACGGCCTGTCCATGCCCCTGCTGACCATGGGTGAGGCGCTGGGCAACCTGGGCCACTATGTATCGGCTCTGGGTATGCTGGTCGTTCAGAACCTCGTCAACTTCTTCATCGGTTCCGGCTCCGGCCAGGCTTCCGCTGTTATGCCCATCATGGCGCCTCTGGCCGATATGATCGGTCTGAGCCGTCAGGTTGCCGTTCTGGCCTTCCAGTTCGGTGACGGCTACTCCAACATGTTCTGGCCCAACGGTATCTTCCTGATGGCCGGTCTGATGGGCGCACCTGCCGACAAGTGGTTCAAGTTTGTCGCACCCCTGTTCGGCATCATGTTCTGCTTCCAGTGCATCTTCATGGTCGGCGCCGTTGCCATCGGCTTCTAAGACCATTCGATATTCGAGGTAAAGTAAAATGAGCAATATCCATGAAATCAAGCAGCAGGTCTATGCCATTGCCGAGCAGAACATCGACCTGTATAACAACATCTGCCACGAGATCTTCCTGCATCCCGAGCTGGGCAACGAAGAGTATTTCTCTTCCAAGTTCCTGGTCGAAGAGATGACCAAGCGCGGCTTCCGCGTCCAGTACCCCTACGGCGGTCTGGATACCGCTTTCCGCTGCGAGATCGGCGAAGGCAGCCCCAAGATCGCTTTTCTGGCTGAGTATGATGCCCTCCCCGGCTACGGCCCCGAGCGCAACCAGAACGGCCATGCCTGCGGCCACAACTGGATCGCAGCTTCCGCCTTTGGCGCAGCTGACGTCCTGGCACAGGTCAAGGAGCACTTCAACGGCACCATCGTCTATATCGGCACACCTGCCGAAGAAGGCACCGGCGGCAAGGTCGATCTGGTCAATGCCGGCTGCTTCGACGACATCGATGCTGCTTTCCAGATGCATCTGACATCGGGCGGCACACAGCTCAACGGCTCTTCGCTGGCCATCGACTCGCTGGAGTTCACATTTGAGGGCAAGGCTGCCCATGCAGCCGGCGCGCCCTGGGACGGCATCAACGCCCTCGACGCTGCCTATCTGATGATCAACGGCATCAACGCCCTGCGTCAGCACGTCACCCCCGATACCCGTATCCACGGCATCATCGAAGACGGCGGCGCAGCCCCCAACATTGTCCCCGCACACGCTGTATACAAGGTCTTCTGCCGCGCAGCCGACAGAGATTATCTGAATACCGTTACACAGAAGGTCATCAACTGCGCCAAGGGTGCCGAACTGATGACCGGCGCCAAGATGAGCTATCGTTTCTACGAGAACTCCTTCGACAACCTCAACTGCCACCCCGTACTGGTCGAGCAGATGGCCAAGAACCTCGAAGCCATCGGCTACACCACCTTCGGCAAGGACAAGCAGCCCCCCTCGGGCTCGACC
>JAFQKM010000174.1 GCA_017396925.1 Clostridia bacterium | reverse complement strand
GCGAACTGGGTATCCCCTACCTCTTCCTCGAGTCTGACTATGCCGACACCGACGCCGGCCAGATGAAGACCCGTATTGCCGCTTTCGTCGAGCTGCTGTAAGTTATATCAACTCAAAAGCAACTATACAAAAAGGCCGCCCAATGGGCGGCCTTTTTTTGTATAGTTGTTTTTGTTCCAAGATTCAAAGCCCCACGGCGCATCTGCGCCGCGCGCCTTTCTCTGATCGGTTTTTCCACGGACATGCGCCGAGGAAAAACACATTAACCCGCGAGCATCCTCGCAAGGATGCCGCGAAACCGCTCCGCAGAGCGGATCTCTTTTGGCCCAAGAAACCACCGAAGTGTTTCGAGGGTCAGATTTTTAAAGTGCCTGCCAGCTCTCGTCGGAGGGGTTCTTCTGGAAAGCTTCCAGCTTCTTGATGTCGCTCTCGGCGATATAGCCTGTCTCGGCAGCAACTGCAACCAGTGCGTTGTAGTTGGACAGAGATGTATTCTCGACGTTGGCAGCAGCCAGACGGTCGATGCCCTTCTGCAGGCCGTATGTAAAGATGGAAACGATGCCCATAACCTCGGCGCCATGCTCACGCAGGACGTTGACGACGTCGATTGCGGAACCGCCTGTGGAGATCAGGTCTTCGATAACAACGACCTTAGCACCCTTCTCGATGCGGCCTTCGATCTGGTTGTTGCGGCCGTGGTCCTTAGCCGAAGCGCGGACATAAGCCATGGGCAGATCGAGGATGTTGGCAACCAGAGCGCCGTGAGCGATACCGGCTGTGGATGTACCGGCAATAACCTCGACCTCGGGATACTTAGCCTTGACGATGTCGGCCAGGCCCTGTTCGATGACGTCGCGGACCTTGGGGTAGGACAGTGTCAGACGGTTGTCGCAGTAGATGGGGGACTTGATGCCGGAAGCCCATGTGAAGGGTTCGTTGGGACGGAGGAATACCGCCTTGATATCCATGAGAAGCTTAGCAACCTGCTTTTCCATAATGTTCAATCTCCTTTAATAAATAAATGTAGGGGATAATCTTTAATCAGATCGTTTCGAGGGTCAGACGATTAACCGATGAAGTCCTTGCAGACTCTGCGGTATGCGGCAACAACATCCTCTGCCTGGGTGATCGGTCGGCCGTTTCCCCAAAAAATCTTCAATTTTTCGAGGACCCCATTTTATTTCATAGATTTTCGGCAAATGAATTGCCAAAAATCCTGCGGCAGCATGGCTGCCGAGCCGCGCTTCAGGCGCTGATCGTCGTCGGCCTGTTTATATTAGCCAATAAAGTCCTTGCAGACTCTGCGGTATGCGGCAACAACATCCTCTGCCTGGGTGATCGGTCGGCCGACGACGATGAATTCGGTGCCGGTCTCGCGGGCCTTGGCAGGGGTCATAACACGGGACTGGTCGCCCATGTTGCCATCGGGATAACGGATGCCGGGTGTGACTGTGATGAAGTCCTTGCCGCAGGCGTTCTTAACGATGGCAGCCTCCAGAGGAGAGCAGACAACGCCGTTCAGGCCGGCTTCCTTGGTGTTGCGTGCATAGTGCGCAACGGTCTCTTCCATGGTGGCGTTGATCAGCAGTTCCTTCTGCATACGCTCCAGGTTGGTGGAGGTCAGCTGTGTAACAGCGATCAGGATGGCGGGATCGCCGGAAGCGCCTTCTACCAGACCTTCCTTGGCGGCACGCATCATATCGATGGTACCGGCAGCGTGGACATTGGTCATGTCGACGCCCAGGCGGGCCAGATTCATCATGGCCTTACGGACGGTTGTGGGGATATCGTGCAGCTTCAGGTCGAGGAAGATCTTGTGGCCGCGGTCCTTAATGGCGCGGACAATGTCGGGACCTTCGCCATAGAAGAGCTCCATGCCGATCTTGACAAAGGGCTTTTCTTCCTGGAACTTATCGAGGAATGCGATGGTGTCTGCCTTGTTCTTAAAATCGCAGGCAATGATAACGTCTCTGTTCATTAGAATTTCAGACTCCTTCCGATGATCTCTTTCAGGCTGCCGATACCGTATTCGTCCATCTTCTTGGGCAGCTCATTGATGATGTTGGGGCATGCGAAGGGATCGACCAGGTTCTGGGCACCAACCTGGATGGCCGAAGCGCCGGCCGACATAAACTCGATGACATCGTCGGCTGTGGCAATACCGCCGACGCCGATGATGGGCAGATCGACGGCCTGTGCAACCTGATAAACCATGCGCAGGGCGACAGGCTTGATGGCCGGGCCGGAGAAGCCCGACATCTTGGTGCTGACGATGGGCTTGCCGGTTCTGGGGTCGATGACCATACCCAGCAGGGTATTGATCAGGGTGATGCCGTCGGCGCCGCCGGCTGCGCAGGCCTTGGCAATGGCTGCGATGTCGGTGACATTGGGCGACAGCTTCATATAGACAGGCTTGTGTGTAACAGCCTTAACTGCCTTTGTGACCTCTTCGGCAGCCGCAGGATCGGTGCCGAAGGCCATGCCGCCGTGGCGGACATTGGGGCAGCTGATGTTGATCTCGAGGATATCGATCTCGGGGGCCTTGTCGAACTTCTCGGCAACCATGACATATTCGTCGATGGAGAAGCCGGAGATGTTGGCCAGCAGGACGCCGTCGTAGATCTTGCGTACGGCAGGCAGCTCGCGGGCGACAACGGCATCGACGCCGGGATTCTGCAGGCCGACGGCATTGAGCATGCCCTCGCGGCACTCTGCAATACGGGGGGTGGGGTTGCCGAAACGCTCTTCACCTGTGGTGCCCTTGAGGCTGATGCCGCCCAGGACATTGAGGTCGTAGAAGCGGGACATCTCCTGGCCGAAGCCGAAGGTGCCGCTGGCGGGAATGACAGGGTTCTTGAGGGTGATACCGCTCAGTGTGGTTTCCAGTCTGTTCATTACTCGAAAGACACCTCCTCGGTGGGGAATACAGGGCCGTCCTGGCAAATACGCTTGGTACCGACCAGGGTATGGCAGGTGCAGCCCATGCAGGCGCCGAAGCCGCAGCCCATGCGCTCTTCAAAGGACAGCTGACCCGAAATGCCGGTGCGGTGCAGGCTTCTCAGCATGGGCTGGGGGCCGCAGGCGAAGAAATAATCGCAATCGGTCTGCTTGAGGGCATCGGTAACAAAGCCGTGGATGCCCATGGTGCCGTCGTCGGTGGTGACCATGACCTTGGCGCCCAGCGCCTCGAACTTGTCGATGTAGAAGGCGGCATCCTTGGTGGCAAAGCCCAGGATGGCGGTGACCTCTACGCCCTCGGCGATCAGACGGCGTGCGGTATCATACATGGGAGGGACG
>JAFQKM010000173.1 GCA_017396925.1 Clostridia bacterium | reverse complement strand
CCTTTGCTGAAGTGGACATTTTGCCGCCGCCGTGCTATAGTAGATTCAAAATCATGCAAAGGCGGAATTTTATGAAACGCAAAGGAAGTTTTCTGATGGCCCTGGGCCTGCTGTTTATGGCAGGCGCTGTCGGCCTGACCGGATATAATCTGTGGGAGGCCGATCGCGCCGAAGAGCTGTCGACCCAGTCGGCGATCGAGGTGCAGGCCGTTATCGAAGAATACCAGGAGAGCCAGACGGTCGAGTTTGAAGTGCCCGACTATGTGCTGGCCCCCGAGATCGAAATGCCCACCGTCGCACTGGATGGCGACCGCTATGTCGGCCTGCTGGAGATCCCCTGCCTGGGTCTCAACCTGCCGGTCATCGACGATTGGAGCTACGGCGCCCTCAAGTGCGCCCCCTGCCGCTATACCGGCTCGGTCTATAAGAATGATATGGTCATCATGGCCCACAACTACCGCAGCCATTTCGGCCGTCTGCGTTCGGTCGGCCTGGGCGAGGTCGTCACCTTCACCGACCTGAGCGGCAATGTCTTCAACTACGAGGCCGTTGATATCGAGACCCTGCAGGCCACCCAGATCGAGGAGATGACCTCGGGCGACTGGGATCTGACCCTCTTTACCTGCACCACCTCGGGCCAGGCCCGCGTGGCCGTCCGGTTCGAGCTGATCGGATAAAAACAAAAGAACAGAAACAAACCCCTCCGGATATTCCGGAGGGGTTTTCCTTTGCTTATTTTGTATAGGTTTCAAACCAACGGGTGATCTCGGCCAGACGGCGCATGCGGTGAAGCGGCTTGCCGCTGCGGGAGAGCTCGTGGTTCTCGCCCTTGAAGAGCACCATCTCGCTGGTGATGCCGTGGTATTTGAGGGCGGAGAACATTTCGAAGCCCTGCGAGAGGGGGCAGTTGTAGTCTTCCAGCGCATGGATGAAAAGGGTGGGCGTGGTGCACTGGGGGGCATACTTGAGGGGCGCATGGTCCCACAGGCGGTCGAGGTTGTCCCAGGGGGTGCCGGCAAACTGATCGACGTCGAAGGTATAACCCAGGCAGGAGTTGCCGAAGTCGCTGATGGGGTTGCAGAAGGAGCGCTGGGAAACGGCAGCCGAGAAGCGGCTGGTATGGCCGATGATCCAGTTGGTCATATAGCCGCCGTAGGAGCCGCCCAGGACGCCCAGCTTGTTTTTATCGATCTGGGGAACGGCTTCGAGGACATGGTCGGTGAACTCCATGAAGTCTTCATAGTCGACCGTGCCGTACTTGCCGCGCAGATGGGCAAAGCGTGCGCCGCGGCCATCCGAACCGCGGGGATTGCAGTAGAAGACGAAATAGCCCTGGCCGGCCAGCATCTGCATCTCGTGGACGAAGAGTTCGCCCCAGGCCACGCAGGGACCGCCGTGCATCGAGAGCAGGGCAGGATAGGTCTTTTCGGGATCGAAATCGATGGGCTTGATGACCCAGCCATCGATCTGTACGCCTTCGCTGTTGCGGAAGCCGCAGTATTCGGGCTTGCCGACATATTTGCCCTTGAGAACAGCACGGTTAAAGTGGGAAAGCTGGCGAACCGTCTTGCCGTTGTAGAGGAAGAGTTCCTGCAGGCTCTGCTTCTTCATGGCGACAAAGAGGATCTGTTCGCCCTTGACGGCCAGACATTCGATGGCGCCCTCAAAGGGGAAGAGGTGGGCATGTTCGCCGTCGGGGGTCAGGGTGTTGGGCAGGCAGTATTTGACCTCGGTGGTCAGATAGAGCAGCTTGCCCATATATTCGGCTGCGTTTTTGCCGCCGCCGTAACGGCAGTCGGAGGAGACATTGCAGCCGAGGGTATAGTCGTTGTCGAGGATCTTTTTCAGTGCGCCGTTTTCAAGGACATACCAGTCGTCCTTGTCGGCCGTGCCCCATTTGTCCATATAGGAGGCCGAGACAAAGAGGGTATCGCCCACCAGCTGCAGCTTGCCGATACGCAGGGTCTCCTGGGGGATGATCTCTTCGATCTGCAGGGTTTCAAGATCGAGGCGGAAGAGGCCGTTGAAGCGGCCCTTCTTCTCATCGAAAGACTGACCGGTGTACCATACTGTCGTATGATCTGCCGAGAGGGCGACGGCAGCCACATTGAACTTGCTGTCGGTCAGCTTCTGCAGCTTGTCTTCGGTGCTGTCATAAAGATAGAGGATATCGCGCCAGCCGCTGACATAGCCGATGCCGTTGTCCCAGAAGGGCAGCTCGCGGATGGGGATATAATCGGCTTCGGCCTTGATCTCTTCTTCGGTCATGCCTTCCTGATTGGTGTCGATGTTGGCATGGACAAGATACTTGCCCTCCTCCAGCATCCACAGCTGGTTGACGGCAAAGGGCAGGGTGAAGGCATATTCGGTCTTTTTGGTGGTCAGGTCAAAGTGGGCATAGCCGGTATGGCCGGGCTTCTTATTCTTGGCCTCGACAGCGCAGAGCAGGCTGTTTTCCTTTTCAAAGATAAAGGATCTGGCCTTGCCGTGGTGGGTCAGCTGCGAGAGTTTGCCGGTTTCCAGATCGGCCAGCCACAGATTCTTTTTGTAGCCGTTGGTTTTGGTGTCCTGCCTGGCGACGGTGAAAACCGCCTTGTTTTCAAAAGGCGAGCAGGAAATGCCCGAAAGGAAACGATAGCCGAGCAGATCTTCTTTTAAAATGGGCTTCATATAAAAATAACCTCCATGCACAGAATGTACAGTGTTTTCGTAACAGAGAGTGTAGCGCCTTGTGCAGATTGTACCATGAAAATAAAATACATTCAATCCCTGCGTATAAAATTTCGCTCAAGATGTATAAAAGCGGCCATCAAACGTATGAAAAAGAAAAAATAACGCAAAAATATTCCGCAAAAGGTTGACTTTTGATCTGCCGGGAGTTAAACTATTCATATTAAAACTTGTTTATTGTATATTTATTCAGGAGGAATATAAACGTGTTCAAATATACGATGAAGCGCCTTTTGATCGGCGCGGCGACGCTGTTTGTTCTGGCGACGCTGACCTTTTTCTTGATGAAACTGATCCCCGGTTCACCCTTCGGCGCCGAGTTGGCCCAGCTTTCTCCCGAAGTCCGCGAGAAGATGATGGCCAAGTACGATCTTGACAAATCGATCCCCGAACAGTTCGTCATCTATCTGAAGAATGCCGTCACCGGCGACTTTGGCGAATCGATGACCCGTAAGGGCACTGAAGTCAGCGTTATCATTTCCCGCTGCCTGCCCGCCACCTTCAAGCTTGGTATCGTCGCCTTTATCGAAGCCATGGTCATCGGCATCACGCTGGGTATCGTCGCCGCCTTCACCAAGAAGCGCTGGGTGGAAAACAGCGTTATGTTCATCGCCACCATCGGCGTCAGCGTCCCCAGCTTCCTTTACGCCCTGCTGCTGATGATCATCTTCGGCGTTATGCTCCAGTGGGTGCCCATCGTCGGCCTCAAGGGCCCGGCAAGCTATATTCTGCCCTCCCTGTCGCTGGCCCTGTCGCCCATTTCCACCATCTCCCGTCTGGTTCGCTCCAGCATGAAGGAAGTTATGAAGCAGGACTACATCGTTCTGGCCCGTTCCAAGGGCATTCCCATGCTGCGCATCATCATCGAGCACGCCCTGCGCAACTGTCTGATTCCCGTTGTCACCTATGCAGGCCCCATGCTTTCCTTCCTGGTCACCGGCTCCTTCGTTATCGAGAACCTCTTCTCGATTCCCGGCATCGGCGCCGAGTTCACCAACAGCGTATCCAACCGTGACTACACCATGATCATGGCCCTGACCATCATGTTCGGCGCGATGATCATCATTGCCAAT
>JAFQKM010000172.1 GCA_017396925.1 Clostridia bacterium | reverse complement strand
GGAGACATAGCTCAGCTGGTCAGAGCGTTCGCCTCACACGCGAGAGGTCATGGGTTCGAGCCCCATTGTCTCCACCATCATAAAAAAGCACCGAGAAATCGGTGCTTTTATAATTTCGGGCTCGACGGCACTTCAGTGCCGCGCCGATTTTTCGGCGTCGATTTGCGCGTGATTCATTCACCGCAAATCTATAGAATGGAAAGGGCCCCTGCGAAATGGAACATTTCGTGGGGATATGCCCCATTGTCTCCACCATCATAAAAAAGCACCGAGAAATCGGTGCTTTTTTCTCTATAAATGCAGGATGCAAACAGAACGCCCGGCCGATGGATCTCTTCGGCCGGGCATTTTTCTTTAATCGATGGTGACAATGTGGACAGAGCGGGGATAGTCGACGGTGGCGCCGGTCATCAGAACGGCCTTGTGGCCGTCGGGGGTGAAGTCGATGCTGTCGAAGGTGACGGGGAAGACGCCGTTCTGGGGCAGGGTCAGGGTGGTGAGCAGCTTGCCCTCATGGTAGATATCGGCGCGGCAGGCCTCTTCGCCGTCGGGGGTGGCGATGGCCAGACCCAGCAGATCGTGACTGCCGCTGTGGCTGAGGGCCGAGATATAGGCAAGGCCGTCGTCTTTTGGCAGATGCTCGATCTCCAGCTGCCGCAGCAGGGTGCCGTCGGCCGAGACCAGCGACAGGGGTTCGAGGGTGAAGCTGTCGAAGAGCAGCAGGTCGCTGCCGTAGGGGAGGGCGGTCAGCCATTCGTAGGATTCCAGAGGCGTGACCGTGCCGTCGGGGGTCAGGAGAAAGGGATGGAAGATCCATTCCCAGCCCAGCAGCTTGCCGACGACCGCCTCGCTGCCCAGCCAGCCGGTGGCCATGGGGAGGACATAGTCGAGGTCGGGGTCGCCCCCTTCGGGGACATAGCCGGCATAGATGGCGTGGATGGTTTCCAGCGACAGATCGGTGATGCGCAGGCCCTGCTGGGTCGAGAGGGCGGCCTTGGTCTTGTCGGGAGAAATATGCACCGCGCGCAGATCCTCGATGGCGGCCAGGCTGTATTTTTCCATGGTCAGGGCATGGGGATCGATGAAGATCATATCTTCATAGGCATAGGTCTCGGTGTTGCGGGTCAGCACCATCACGGTGCCGTCGGCATAGATTTCGGAGGGATACTGGCCGACGATGCCCAGCGAGACCCAGTCGCCGGTGAAGGCGCGGTCGGTTAAAGAATAGGTATAAAGGCTGATCTGCTCGGAGACCGAACCGCCCGAAAGGGTGGAGGTAAAGACCAGCAGCAGATCGTCGTCGGCCGGGAAGACCAGCTCG
The DNA here is from genome assembly GCA_017396925.1 of Clostridia bacterium. GTDB lineage: Bacteria > Bacillota > Clostridia > Oscillospirales > Butyricicoccaceae > RGIG1902. Next base: position 2,448 of record JAFQKM010000172.1, on the reverse strand, counting down.
ATGGTCTGGCTGCGCTCGGTGAGCAGGGTGGTGTCGATGATCCAGTCGGCCTGGCTGACCGGCGGATCGGGAGCCGGCTCGCGGTCGGGGAAGATCTGCTCTTCTCCGGGATCGGCAGGGGGATCGATGGGATCCTGCACAGCCGGCGGTTGGTCGGGCGGCACCAGCAGATCGGGTTCGTCTTTGCCGCAGGCGGCCAGCGAAAACAGGAGGGCTGCCAGCAGAAGAAGGGAAAACAGGCGTTTATTCATTGTTTTTGACTTTCTGCCAATACTGTTTGGCTTGCTGTTCGGCCTTGTTGGTACCCTCGTGATAATAGCTGACCCGAACCATTTCATCGGGCAGATACTGCTGCGGGGTCCAGTTGCCGGGGAAATCGTGGGGATACTTGTAGGTCAGGCCGCGGCCCATCTTGGCGGCGCCGCCATAGTGGGCATCCTTGAGGTGCGGGGGCACATCGCCCGTCTTGCCGGCTTCCACATCGGCCATGGCGGCTTCGATGGCAGCCGAGACCGAGTTGGATTTGGGCGCCGTGGCCAGCAGGATACAGGCCTGGGCCAGAGGCAGCTTGGCTTCGGGCAGACCCAGCTGCAGGGCGCTGTCGCAGCAGGCCTTGACGATGGCGGCAGCCTGGGGATAGGCGAGGCCGACGTCTTCGCTGGCGACGCAGAGCATACGGCGGGCCGCCGAGGCGATATCACCGCCGCACAGCAGGCGGGCCAGATAGTGGAGAGAAGCATTGACGTCCGAGCCGCGGAGCGACTTGTGGAAGGCCGAGAGAATATCATAATGGGCGTCGCCGTCGCGGTCGTAGCGGGCCGAGGACTTCTGGGTGACGATCCTGGCGTCCTCCAGGGTGACCTGCATCTCTTCTTTATTCTGACTGGCTGCCGAGCACAGAAGTTCCACCGCATTGATGGATTTTCTTACATCGCCGCCGCAGGCAAAGGAAATATGCTCGATGACCCCTTCGTCGATGACGATCTTCTTTTTATGTTCCCGCGCGCAGAGGGTGAAGGCGCGGCGGATGGCCTTTTCGACCTCTTTGGGCTGAATGGGCTTGAACTCAAAGACCGTACTGCGGCTGAGGATGGCATTGTAGACATAAAAATAGGGGTTTTCGGTGGTCGAGGCGATGAGGGTGATCTTGCCGCTCTCGATAAACTCCAGCAGCGACTGCTGCTGCTTTTTGTTGAAATACTGTCTCTCGTCGAGGTAGAGCAGGATGCCGTTGGGGGCCAGCAGGGTGTCCAGCTCGGAGACGATGGCTTTGATGTCCTGTACGCCGGCGGTGGTGGCATTGAGCTTATACAGACGGCGATTGGTCTTGCCGGCAATGATCTGGGCCAGGGTGGTCTTGCCGATACCCGAGGGGCCGTAGAAGATCATATTGGGAATATGTCCGCTTTCGATGATGCGGCGCAGCACGCCGCCTTCGCCGATGATATGGGTCTGGCCGACCACATCATCCAGCTCGGTGGGGCGGATCTTATCTGCAAGAGGCTGATACATGGGGGTTCCTCCTATTTATTCACTATGCCTGCATTATAGCATATTTCCTGCCCACGGTATAGTACAGCCATGTGACGGGAAAGGTTAAAAACAGATTTAATCTTCTTTTAATCTGCCTTTTGTTGACTTTTAAGGTATACTTTAGTATACTGTAGCCAGAAAAAGAAATCAACCCAAATACCAAGGAGGAAACCAAATATGACAAAGAAGTGGATCAAACGTCTGATTATCGCCCTTTTGCCCGTTGTGCTGCTGGGTCTGTTCGCCGCAGCCGTGGCCTTTGACTTTGAACGCACCATGAGCTTTGCCGACCTGCCGCCTCAGGCGCTGGACAATCTGATTGTATCGGTCAAGCCCTATTACGGCGATGCAGAAACCATCGAGCTGACCACCGAACAGAAGCTGTGGATGCTGGAAGCGGTGGATGAACTGGAAACACGCGGCCTTCGCTTCTCGGCTTTTTCGGTCGCACCGGAAGATAAAGGCTACTCGATCACACTGCACAATACCGGCAAGGGAACTGTGGTCATCACAGCGGCTCCCGGAATGCAGCAGATCCATACGTTGGAAGGCGGCTGGTTCAAGCACAATCTGGGCGATACACAGGAGCTGAATCGTTATGTATATCGCCTGATCGAGGATGCACAGAATAAATAAAAGGAACGAAAAGCCCCTGCTTGACGCAGGGCTTTCCCTTTGCTAAAATAAAGTTAAAGTTCAGTTGAGGTTAAAATGGGAACAGGAGGTTATCGATATGATCTATTATACCATCGGCGAGATGGCCGACCTGCTGGGTGTGGCTGCATCGACCCTGCGTTATTACGATAAGGAGGGTCTGCTGCCCTTTGTTGAGCGCACCAGCGGCGGTATCCGTAAGTTCAAGGAAGCCGACCTCGAGTGGCTGGTGACCATCGAACATCTGAAAAAGACCGGTAT
>JAFQKM010000020.1 GCA_017396925.1 Clostridia bacterium | reverse complement strand
GCCGCCGCCGTGGGGTGCGGTGCCGCCGTAGGTATCGACGATGATCTTACGGCCGGTCAGACCCGAGTCGCCCTGAGGACCGCCGGTGACAAAGCGGCCGGTGGGGTTGACGAAGATCCTGGTCTGTGCATCCATCAGCTCGGCAGGGATGGTGGGCAGGATGACCAGATTCAGCATATCCTCGCGGATCTGCTCGAGGGTGGCGTCGGGACGGTGCTGGGTGGAGAGAACGACGGTGTCGACGCGGACGGGCTTATCGTTTTCATCATACTCGACGGTGACCTGTGTCTTGCCGTCGGGACGCAGATAGTCGACCTTCTCTTCCTTGCGGACCTGCGCCAGCTTGCGGGCCAGCTTGTGGGACAGGGAGATGGCCAGGGGCATCAGCTCCTCGGTCTCGCGGCAGGCATAGCCGAACATCATGCCCTGGTCGCCGGCGCCGTTGTCCAGCTCGTCGGAGCCGTCGGCCTTGGCTTCAAAGGACTTGTCGACGCCCATGGCGATGTCGGGCGACTGCTCGTCGATGGAGGTCAGGACGGCGCAGGTGTCGCAGTCGAAGCCGTACTTTGCGCGGTCGTAGCCGATGTCGCGGACGACGTCACGGGCGATCTTGGGAATGTCGACATAGCAGCTTGTGGTGATCTCGCCCATGACGTGGACCAGACCGGTGGTGACGGTGGTCTCGCAGGCGACGCGGGCGGTGGGATCCTGTTCGAGGATGGCGTCGAGGACGGCGTCGGAGATCTGGTCGCAGATCTTATCGGGATGTCCTTCGGTGACGCTCTCGGAGGTAAAGAGTCTTTTTGCCATTTTGGTTTTCCTTTCTCTATGGGTGAACAATTTATAACTTACGCAAAAAAAGACCTGCACCGGAAAGCGGTACAGGTCAGATTCATCATGATCTTCCTCATCTCGCGTTTCCGCCGGATTTGGCACCTTGCTTTTTGTAGGTTGCCGTGGTATCGTCGGGCCGGTCCCTCCACCACTCTTGATAAGGTCTTAATAAGGTCTTATGCAGTTTGCAGACATATTATAATCAGCCGCTTTCCGCTTGTCAAGGCGGGAAAAACAGGATTGTGTAATATCACGGATTATAGATCTCGCGCTCGAGATATTCCTCGCCGCGGTCGGGCAAAATGACGGCAATTTTCCTGCCGCGGCTGCCTTCTTCCCGGGCGATCGACACGGCGGCCATCAGTGCGGCGCCCGAGGAGGGGCCGCAGAGCATGCCCTCCAGCGCGGCCAGACGGCTGCACATCGACAGGGCGTCGGCCGAGCGGACACGGGAGATGCGGTCGAGGATGTATTTGTTGAGCACCGGTGCGGCAAAGCCGAGGCCGATGCCGGTCAGGCTGTGATTGCCCGGCTCGCCGCCCGAGAGGACGGCGCTTTCGAGGGGCTCGACGCCGACGATGACACAGTCGCTGCGCATCATTTTGAGGTATTCTCCGCAGCCGGTCAGGGTGCTGCCGGTGCCCACGCCGGCCACCAGAATGTCGAGGTCGGGCAGGTCGTGCAGCAGCTCGTGGGCGGTGGTCGACTTGTGGACGCGCATGCCGCCCTCGTCGGAGAACTGGTCGAGCAGGAAGGGATGGGGGAGGGTGGACGCCAGCTGTTCTGCCTTTTTCTGCATGCCCTCCAGCCCGTCGCGGGCCGGCGTCATCAGCACCTTGGCGCCATAGGCGCGGATGTGGCGCAGGCTGTGCAGGGAGATATTGTCGGAGGCCACGATGACGCAGGGGATGCCGAAGCAGGCGCAGGCCATGGCGGCCGAAATGCCGGCGTTGCCGCCCGAAAGGCAGATCACCGTGGTGTCGGGGGCCAGATCGCCGCGGCGGGCCGCCTCCTGCAGGATGCCCATGACCGCGCGGTCCTTCAGGCTGCCCGAGGGGTTGAGAAACTCGCATTTGGCATAGATCTCGCCCAGGCAGGCATAGTGCTGCTCGAGGCGGCGGAGGCGGATCAGGGGTGTTGCCCCGATGGCCTGTGTGAGGTTTTGATAAATTGCCATGTAAATTGCACCGTCCTATCTTGATTTATTACATAACCCTTTCGCAATCGTGCAATAATCCCGATAAAACCCCGATCCACTTAAAAAATATGGCACAGATTTTGCAGAAAAATCGAAAAACAAGGTTGCCTAAACTCCTCTTTAATGTTAGTATATACTTGTTAAGACCACAAGTAAAGCGTTTTGGAGAACGCCTTACAGGATTGTGGTCAATACTTTCATGTAATTCTGTGCTATGGTTGGTTACGAAAAGCACACCCATAGAACAAAAACAGGAGGAACACTACAATGAACTACAACAGATCCTTTAACTTTTCCGCTGGCCCCGCTATGATGCCCGAGAAGGTCCTGGAAGAGATCCGCGACGAGATGATGAACTACCGCGGCAGCGGCATGTGCGTCATGGAAATGAGCCATCGTTCCAAGGTCTACCAGCAGATCATCGACGAGGCAGAGGCTGATCTGCGCGCACTGATGAACATCCCCGAGAACTACAAGGTCATCTTCGTTCAGGGCGGCGGCACACTGGAGTTCGCTATGGTTCCCATGAACCTGCTGAAGGACGGCGTTGCTTGCTACGTCGAGACAGGCTCCTGGTCCAAGAAGGCTATTGCCGAAGCTAAGAAGTACGGCGAAGTCAAGATCGTCGCTACATCCAAGGACAAGAACTTCAACTACATCCCCGACTGCTCCGATCTCGATATCCCCGAGAACGCTGACTATGTCTACATCTGCGAGAACGAGACAATCAACGGCACAACATTCAACAAGCTGCCCAACACAAAGGGTAAGATCCTGGTTTCCGACCAGTCTTCCATGTTCCTGTCCCGTCCCTGCAACGTCGCTGACTACGGCCTGATCTGGGCTGGTGTTCAGAAGAACGTCGGTCCCGCCGGCATGGCTGTTGTCATCGTCCGCGAAGACCTGATCCGCGACGACCTGGATTCCAAGGTTCCCACATACTGCTCCTACAAGACACATGTTGACGGCGGTTCCATGTACAACACACCCAACACATGGGCTATCTACTGCTGCGGCAAGGTCTTTAAGTATCTGAAGGACGAAATCGGTGGTCTGGCTGCTATGGAGCAGAAGAACATCGAGAAGGCTGCTGTCCTGTATGATTTCCTGGAGACATCCAAGGTCTTCAACGCTCCCGTTGCCAAGGAAGACCGTTCTCTGATGAACGTCACATTCTCCACAGGCTCCGAAGAGCTGGATGCCGAGTTCGTTAAGGAAGCTAAGGCTGCCGGTATGGACAACCTGAAGGGCCACAAGTCGGTTGGCGGTCTGCGTGCCTCCATCTACAACGCTATGCCCAAGGAAGGCGTTGAGGCTCTGGTCGCATTCATGAAGGAGTTCGAAGCAAAGCACACAAAGTAAGCCATCTGACCCTCGAAACGCTCCGCTGGTTTCTCGGGCCAATTTTGGTCCCGCACTGCGGTGCGGTTTCGCGGCATCCTTGCGAGGATGCACGCGGGTTAGCGAGTTTTTGGTCGGCGCATGTCCGCCCAAAAACAGATCGATAAAGCATCCCGCGAGCCTCAACACCGCGCCGGTAGATTGGCGCGGCCGATTTCCGGGCAATTCATTTGCCGGAAATCTATGAAATGCTAAAGCGGCCCCCGGAAAACCGCCAGGTTTTGTGGGGAACGGCTCTGGTCGCATTCATGAAGGAATTTGAAGCAAAGCACACAAAGTAAGCGAAAGCTGAAAACAGATCTGTGCAGAGCCTCAACACCGCGCCGGTAGAATGGCGCGGCCGATTTCCGGGCAATTCATTTGCCGGAAATCTAT
>JAFQKM010000171.1 GCA_017396925.1 Clostridia bacterium | reverse complement strand
CACACCGGCACAGAGGCCGCCGATGGTGTGGCTGAGGATGGCGCGGCCGATCAGCTCGTTGGATTTCAGGCTGTTCATCATGGACACATGGGTGGAGAGATAACCGCTCCAGCACATGCACATGGCGGTGAAAACGGCAATATCGCCGCCGTCGATCAGGCCCTGGCCCACCAGTTTGCCGACCAGACCCAGCGCAGCACCGGCTGCACCGAGGGCGGTAACGGGGACCGAAATGGCTTCGGCCGAAGAGAAACCAAAGAGGGGCTGCAGGACAAACTGGCACTTTTCGGCCAGTGCAGGCAGCAGATGGATGCCTTCGTAGGCAGCGCCGGTATATTCGCCCGAGGCAGAGGGACCGTTGGTCAGCATCATGACGAAGGTACAGATGATCAGAACGCCGGGGATGATGGCGATGCCCATATCTACGCCGCTCTTGCCGCCGTCCAGCATGGCGTTGAGCAGGCGGGAGGCTGCCGATTCCTTCTTTTCGGGGGCGGCGGCCTGCAGGATTTCATCGTCGAGGATGCTCTTGTATGCAGGCTCGATGGTGCCGTAGAGCTTTTTGGTGAAATGGAGCATGATGCGGACGCTGACGATCGAACCGACAACGGCGCCCAGAATGCCGACCAGAACCGGCTTGACATGGGAAACACCGGTCATGCTCTGCAGACTGATCATATAGGTGCAGACGATCAGGCCCATGCCGAAGGCGGTGCCCAGATTGGTCAGCGCAGGCAGCTGGTATTTTTTAAAATATTTGCGGAAGCCATAGTCGTTGGCCAGGGTCAGAATAGCGGGATTGTCCGACAGGAAGGTGGTGACCAGGCCGAGGGAGGCTGCGCCGGGCAGGTCATAAAGGGGCTTGAGCAGGGGGGAGAGCAGCTTGTTGACCACACCGACCACGCCGAATTCGGTCAGCAGTGCCGACAGCGCACCGGCCAGAACGCAGATGGCCATCAGATAGAAACAGGTGTTGAGCAGCAGATCAAAGGCGGTATTCATCATGGTATTGAGCATATTGATCATGCCCATGGGGATGGCGAAGAGGGAAAAGAAGGCAACAAAGCAGACCGAAAAGATCAATGGCTCGCGCCAGGATGGCTTGCTGTTTTTCATAGAACAAAAACTCCTGTTTTTTTTATTTTTGAGAATCTGATTCCATCGTAACGGATAACTGTGGAAAATGCAAATGGTTTTGCCAAAGAAGAAACAATTCTTTGCGGGAATTGTATCCGGACGCCCTTTGAATTATAATAAGAACAGGACAAATAGAAAAAGGAGCGTATTTTATGGAAAAGAAAAATCTGACCGAAGAAGAGCGACGTACCCTTCTGGAAGCGCTCTTTGATCAGGTTATCGAAGAAAATCTCGAAGCGCTGAAGGAGCTGGCCAAATGATTCTGCTGCGAGTTGAAGAAATGTGCAGGCTGCACGAAAAGCTCTGTGCCGCCAGCGGCGGCTCGGCCGGCCTGCGCGACAGGGGCCTGCTGGAATCGGCAGTCCTGAGCGTGGAGGCCGCCTTCGGCGGCGTTGAACTGTATCCCACGCTGGCGGAGAAAGCGGCGCGCCTGGCCTATGGGCTGATCTCCAATCATCCCTTTGTCGATGGCAACAAGCGCATTGGCGTATTGGCCATGCTGGTCATGCTGCGCCTCAATGGCATGGAGCTGGCCTACAGCCAGCAGGAACTGACCGATTTCGGCCTTGATGCGGCTGCCGGCAAACTGGAATATGAAGATATTCTGGGGTGGATCCGGGCACATCGGGCATCGTTTGAATAAAAGTGCCGGAAGTGGTATAATTTTCTGATAGAAAACAAGGCCGAAAAGGGAACCTTTGTGGGCCGGATGCGGTCTCAATGCAGGAAAGGAGGGCATTTATATGAAGGAAGAACAGAAAAAGCCAAGCCCTCGCGTATTTTACGATCAGGAAAAGGAAGAGATGGGAAAGACCGATACCGAGGTCGACGCCATCGTTCGGGATATTTATCGTTCGGCTGTCTATGGGGTTTCGCCCGAGCTGCATAAGCAGCAGCGCAGAAACGAAGAAATCGAGTTTCTCCATTCGGCCGCCTATGAGGCCTTCTGGAAGGATCTGCCCGAAGAGCTGCGGGACGAACCGCCTGCCGAACCGGCGGCAGAAGAAACGCCGCAGCAGCGCACCTCCCGCGAGCGTGCAAAGACGAAAAAGAAAAAGAAGCGCTGGGGCCGCCGCATCGGCCTGGCTGTCTGCGCACTGCTGATGATCGCCGGGCTGTATGGCGTGGCCATCTACAGCGATATTCCCTTTGTGCGCAAGTGGCGCGATATTTATATTGAAACGGCCATGGGCACCATGACCCATCAGTGGCTGGCAACTGCCTTTATCGAAGACGAGATCATCGACGAGGTTATGGACACCCGTGTTACCATCGAGACCGAGCAGGAAGAGATCGATACCCATTGGTCGACCACTACCCTCAAGGGCGCTGATGAAAAGACCAAGTGGAAAAAGCTGCGCAAGAAGTTCTTCGACCTCTACAGCGAGATCGATGAGGACAGTTTCGAGGCTTATATTCAGAAAAACGGTGAGGACTGCATAGATGAAGAGGGCTATCTGGTCATCGATCAGGCCGATATCGGGGCCGATGAGACCGGAATCGTCACCACCAAGGGAGATCCGGTGCTGGCCATCGACACTCGAAACGGTATTACGATCATCAAAGTGAAGGGCACCGACTATGAGGGCCGCCTGGCCATCATCAAGAGTGCCGATCAGGTGGGCCTGGCGCTGGCTTCGGGCTTTGGTACGGTCGGATCGACGGTCGGCACCATTGCACAGGAAAATAATGCCGTGCTGGCCGTTAATGCCAGCGGCTTCTATGATCCCGAAGGCCATGGCAACGGCGGCATCGCCCACGGCCTGGTCATCAAGGAGGGCAAGACCTATTCGCCCTTTGCCGGCGGCAACAACAAGACCATCGGTTTTGACTATGACAACAACCTGCAGATCGGCATCTATCGCGACGGCGTAAGCCTGCGCGACGCCGTCGAGTTCAAGCCCGCCCTGGTTTTTGACGGCCAGAAGGTGGTCGAGGGTTCGGCCGGCTGGGGCATTTCGCCCCGTACCGCCATCGGTCAGACCAAGAACGGCCAGGTTCTGCTGCTGGTGGTCGACGGCCGACAGGCCGGGTATTCCATCGGATGCACCATGGGCGACCTTGCCGATGTCCTGCTGGACTACAAGGCCTATCAGGCCTGTAATCTGGACGGCGGTTCGTCGAGCATCATGTATTACAACGGACGCAAGATCACCCGTCCTTCTGCGGCCAATAAAGAAGAGGGCCGCAGATTGCCCAATGCCTTTGTGGTCAGCGCAAGATAAAAAGAAAACGCCATTCGGAAAGCTTCCGAATGGCGTTTTTACATTTATTTTCCTTGTTTTTGGGCCTTGCGGCGGTAGTAGATGGTAAAGAAGTTGCCCATGATCGAAGTCATGACGATCAGGCCGCTGGCAATGGCGCCGACCTGAATGGCCACCGATTCCAGCTTGGCAGGGAAGCCGCCGGTATCTTCGCGGATCAGGGCGTCCATCATATAATAGAGGCCGCCGCCGGGGACCAGCGGGATCAGCATGGGAACGAGGAAAAGAATGACCGGCGATTTGAGCACACGGGAAAGGATCTCGCTGAGGGTGACCACCGTGACGGTGGCCAGGAAGAGGGCCCAGAACAGGCCGCCGCCCATGGCTTCGACCAGCAGATAGACCAGCCAGCCCAGGCCGCCGCCGGCGGCGATCCAGAGCAGCTTTTTGCCGTGAACATTGAATAGGAGGCCGAATCCGGCAGCGCCGAGGGCCGCGGTCAGCGTCTGAATGATATTGGTAAGCATAAAATCAACCTCCGAATCTTGTCAGGATGGCAGCCGCACCGATGGCAATGGCCAGCGCCTTGAGCAGCGCTTCGAGAAAACCGATGATGGCCGAGAGCATATCGCCGTTGATCAGGTCGCGCAGAGAGGTGGTCAGGGCCAGACCGGGGATGAGCAGCATGATGTTGCCGATAACGATCTTGTCGGGATGCTGGCCAAAGCCCAGTGCATGCATACCGACGACCGAAAGGGCCATCAGCGCGCTGCAGATCGTATTGAGCAGAATGCTGTTCATGCGGAATCTGCCGCCGATCTGCAGATAGATATAGACGCCCAGACCGGCCAGAAAAGAGGGGAGAAAGTCGGCCATTGTGCCGCCGAAAAAGAGGGTAAAGACGGCGGCATTGAAGCCGTAGGCCAGAAAGATCCAGTGCCGCGCATAGGTGGGGACCCGGGCGGCATCCTCGATGGCCAGCGAGAGTGCGTCGGAGGGAAGGGGATCGGCCGTGACCCGACGGGAGAGGGCATTGAGGCGCTCGATGCGGATCAGATTGGTATCGCGGCTTTTGATGCGGCGGGTCTGGGTGATGATATCGCCGTCGGCCGCCGTGGCCGTCAGGATGATGCTGGACAGAATGGTCAGAACATCCGAGGAAACAAAGCCATAGGCATCGCAGAGGCGCGTGATGGTATCTTCAACGCGCATGACTTCGGCGCCGCTGGTCAGCAGCAGTTCGCCGATATCGAGAATACAGGCGACAATGCGCTGGGATTCGTTGATGAAGGTCCGGTTTTCAGACACAGCCGATGCTCCTTTCTATATATAAGGGAAAAAGGATTGAAAGAAGTTATAAAGTGCTGATTCCATTATAACATTCCGGGCGGAAAAGACCTATAGAAAAAAGCCGAACTTTACGTATTTTTTGCAAAGAGACCGATTTTGTAAAAGAAATTTTACCGGCTGTTCTCTTTATTTTTCGGATCTGTTTCGGTATGATAATTATGGTAAGAAGATCAGAAGAATACATAATGCCCAACGGAGGTAGATTATGAGAAAAACAAAAATCGTATGCACAGTCGGCCCGGCGGTCGACAATGAAGAAAAGCTGGAGCAGCTGATGCGCGCCGGCATGGATGCCGCCCGTTT
>JAFQKM010000170.1 GCA_017396925.1 Clostridia bacterium | reverse complement strand
GGCGTCCCTGACAGCCTCGAGATTGTCGGTGGTGACACGGATGCCGTACTTTTCCTGCAGACCCAGACGGGCCTTATCGGAGGGGTCGGCTGCGATGATGTTCTGAGGTTCGACCAGACGGGCACTGATGATGCCGCCGATGATGGCGCCGCCCATATTGCCGCTGCCGATGAATGCGATGGTCTTGTTCATAATGATTCACGCTTCCTTTTTCATGTATTTTATTTTTATAATTGTATGCGACCTTACCTTTTTAGTATAGCACAGCCATGGCAGGGTTTCAACCGATACAAAACTTGTCGTTTCCCTATGGCTTTTTTGCCGTATTTGTTGTAAACTATAGGTTGAAGAATTATGCGGTGTGCTTTGGCAGGCAGCCGCATGGAAATACAGACAAGTTTTGGAGGAGATCCAATGTTTGAGATCATAAATCAGAATACCCTGGCCGAGTTTGAGGCCTTTATCGAAAAGCACCCCAAGGGCCACTTCCTGCAGTCCTCCCGCTGGGCCAAGGTCAAGTCGGCCTGGGACTTCCAGGCGGTTGCCGTCCGCGGCGACGACGGCCAGATCAAGGGCGCCATGTCGGTGCTGATCCGCAAGATGCCCATGGTCCCCTATACCCTCATGTATTCGGCCCGCGGCCCGGTCTGCGATCCCCACGATGAAGAGACCCTGCGCGAGCTGACCGAGGGTCTGCGCGCTCTGGCCAAGAAGCACAAGGCCTATGCCCTCAAGATGGACCCCGATATCCTCAGCTCGGATACCGAATACATCGCCATCATGGAAAAGCTGGGCTATCAGCGCCACTTCGGCAGCAAGAACTTTGAGGGCGTACAGCCCGGCTATGTCTTCCGTCTCAATGTTAAGGACAAGACCGAGGACGAGCTGCTGCAGGCCTTCCATTCCAAGACCCGCTATAACCTGCGCCTGTCGGTCCGCAAGGGCGTTGTTGTCCGCCAGTGCGGCAAGGAGATGCTGGAGACCTTCTCGAAGATCATGGACGAGACCGGCACCCGCGACGGCTTTATCGTCCGCCCCAAGGAATACTTTGAAAGCATCATGGATGCACTGGGCGAAAATGCCCGCCTCTATATGGCCTTCTGGGAAGAGCGTCCCATCGCCGGCACCCTGGCCATCCAGTTCGGCAACAAGGTCTGGTACCTCTACGGCGCCTCCTCCAATGCCTACCGCAACGTCATGCCCAACTACCAGCTGCAGTGGGAGATGATCAAGTGGTCCCTCGAGACCGGCTGCGACATCTACGACTTCCGCGGCGTTTCGGGCGACCTGACCCCCGACAATCCCCTCTACGGCCTCTACCTCTTCAAGAAGGGCTTCTCGGGCGATCTGTGCGAGTTCTGCGGCGAGTTTGAAATGGTCTATAAGCCTGCCGTTGATCTGGTCCTCAACAAGGGTCTGGCCAAGGCCCGCGAGATCCGCCGCAAGATCATCGTCGGCCGCAAGCGCAAGGCTGCCGAAAAGGAAAACAAGCCCGTCGAGCGCGCACCCGTCCAGCAGCAGGAGGAAGGCAAGAAGGACGCCGCCCCTGCCGAAGAACAGAAATAAACATCCATCCCACATTTACAGAGAAATAAAGGGGATACTTTTATGAAATACCTGCTGATCGAGACCGACAAGATCATTTCCAATATCGAGCGCATCCGCGAGCTGGCCGGCGACGCCGAGTTTATCGCCGTCCTCAAGGCCAACGCCTACGGCATGGGCCTTCGGGAGATCTATCCCATCCTGCGCCAGTGCGGCGTGCGCAAGCTGGCCGTCACCGAGCCGGAGGACGCCATCAGGCTGCGCCACATGGGCGCCGAGGACGAAGAGATCCTCGTTCTGCGCTCCACAGCCTGTGAGGAAGACATCGAAAAGATCCTCGAAGCCTGCGCCACCGCCTCCATCGGCTCCTATGACGCAGCCGTCGCCCTCAGCGGCATGGCCGAACAGAAGGGCGTCTCCTGCGACGTCCACATCAAGATCGACACCGGCATGGGCCGTTATGGCTTCGAGCCGGGCGAGCTGGATCGCATCACATCGGTCTTCAGCTATATGCCTTCTCTCAATGTCACCGGCATGTATACCCACTTCCCCTGCGCCTACCTCGATGTGTCCAAGACCCGTGCCCAGCATCAGAAGTTTGTCGAAGTGACCGAGCAGGTCCGCAAGGCCGGTTTTGACCCCGGCCTGCTGCACGACGCCAACACAGCTGCCCTCTTCACCTGCGGCCTCGACTCGACCCTCGACGCCGTCCGCGTCGGTTCGGCCATCAGCGGCCGCACCACAGCCAGAGGTGCATCGGGCCTCAAGCGCACCGGCGTGCTGTGCAGCGAGATCGCCGAGATCCGCTGGCTGCCCAAGGGCCACGGCGTCGGCTACGGCAGCGCCTTTGTGACCAAGAAGCCCACCAAGATCGGCATCATCCCGGTCGGTACCGCCGACGGCTTCGGCGTCGAGAAGGCCCGCGACTCCTTCCGCATCCGCGACTGCATCCGTTATGCCCTCAGCGACCTTTCCCGCATCCTGCGTAAGCGCAACCAGTATGTCACCGTGGCCGGCAAGAAGGCCAAGGTGGTCGGCCACATCGGCACTACCCACACGACGGTCGACCTGTCGGATATCGACTGCCATGTCGGCGATGCCGTCCGCATGGATGTATCCCCCATGTTCGTCCCCGAAAGCGTCGAGCGCCGTTACGAGTAACCTTTTTCTTCCACCTTGCCAAAATCACTGTTTCGTGGTAAAATGGAAGTGCAAAAAAGTATGTTTTCTTTGAAAGGAACATATCCAAAAGAAGAACCGCTGCATAAATATGTTAGTACAACAAAAGGAGGTACGTATTTATGAAAATGATCATCGCTATCCTGAATGCCGACGATGCTCCCATCGTTATCAACAGCCTGATGAAGAACGGCTTCTCG
>JAFQKM010000169.1 GCA_017396925.1 Clostridia bacterium | reverse complement strand
GTCGAACTGGGGCTGCATACGCTCGAGGATCTCTTCGACCGACAGGCCTTCATCAGCCAGCTTCTTGGCGGTGCGGACCATCAGTGCATGAGGACCGCAGAGGGTTGCCGAGTTGACAACGGTGATGTAGTCCTTGTTGGGCATGGTCTCGCGGATGGCGCAGGCCGACTGATAGGAGCCCGACAGGCCGTCTGCCATGGAAATGTGCAGCAGGGGGTTCTTTTCGGTAGCCTTTTCAAAGTGCTCCATCAGCGCACCGGGAGAGGGCTGGGAGGATGTGGGCAGGTTGCCTGCGTAGATAATGTTGAGGAACTCGCGGGGCATGATCTCGTCCATCTCGCGGTAGGTCTGACCGGCGATGGTGACATTCAGGGGAGCGACGCCGACGCCCTTTTCCGCACCCTGTACGGGGGTCATCAATGCCGAGGTATCTGTGCTGATCTGTACCATATCTGTATCTCCTAAGTTGTTTATTTTCTGTTTATGGATAAAATTTCAAAAGATTAGCTTTTCTAATTTTCTAAAAGTATACTACAGATATGGCTTCTTGTCAAAAGTGTTTTACATTTTTCGCCCTGTTCCGACACATATTTTACGCAAAAAAGCAGATTCCCAGAAAACCGGACATAAAAAAACGCTCCCACCGGGAGCGCTTTTTTTCATTCAGTTGTGGCTCCCAAAGGTTTCTTTCAGAACTTTGATAAAGGCTTCTGCCGCCGGGGAGAGAGGACGGTTCTTGCGATAGACGGCATAGAAATTGCGGTCGAGGCTGGGACTGTCGTAGTCGAAAGCCAGAATACCGCCCGAAGCAATGCAGTCTTCGCAGGCATAACGGGAAACAATGGCCAGACCAAGGCCGTTCTTGACGCCCTGAATGACGCTTTCGGTGCTCTGCAGCTGAACCGATACCTTGAGGGACTGGGGATCGATGCCGATGGAGTGGAGGAAGGCCTCCGATTCCTTACGGGTTCCCGAGCCGTACTCGCGGGTGATAAAGCGGTTCTCGCGGATGATCTCGGGTGTAATAACGCCGTTCAGCGCGCGGAAAGCCTCGGTATTGGGGCTGATGATGACCAGACGGTCCTTGGCAATGGGCTCGAAAACACAGCCGCTCTTTTCAAAGACGGCACCGGTAACACCGACTTCGGCATCCATATCGATGATACGGTGTACGACCTCGACACTGTCGAACTGCTTGATCGAAAGGGTCAGCTGCGGATAGTTCTCGACCATCTTGGGCATGGCCTTGGGCAGCAGATACTGGGAAGGAACGGTGGAAGCCGCAATGTCCAGTGTGCCCTTGACCTGTGTGGAGTAGCTCTTGACCTCCTGCATGGCCAGATCGCGCAGATTGAGCATTTCGAGCGCATACTGATAGAAGATCTTACCTGCCTTGGAAGGATAGACCTCCTTGGTGGAACGAACGATCAGCTTGGCATCCATCTCGTCCTCGAGGGCATTGATGTGCGCACTGACCGTCGGCTGGGATAAGTAGACGGCTTCGGCAGCCTTCGAAAAGCTCTTGAGCTTAACGACGTTGACGAAGACCTCCAGCTGTTTTAAGTGCATGGGTACAACTCCTTTTTATAAACCCCGTGGGTTTATTGGATTTATTTATAAATCGCGGCAATATCAACATTTTGTTTCTATTGATATTTTGGCCGTAATCCATTACAATAAAAATGTATGAATTAAAAATAAGAAGGGAGGCTGAGCCTTGTATGAAAGAAAATCAGAGACTGACCCAGATGGCCAAAAGCGGCGGCTGAGGCGCCAAGATCGGACCGGGTGTCCTGAGCGGAATTCTTTCGAGACTTCCTAAGTTTACCGACAGCAATCTGCTGGTCGGCTTTGATACAAGCGACGACGCCGCAGTATATAAAATCAGCGAAGAACTGGCCATGATCCAGACGGTCGACTTTTTCCCGCCGATCGTTGACGATCCCTATACCTTTGGCCAGATCGCCGCAGCCAATGCCATCAGTGATATCTACGCCATGGGCGGTGTGCCCAAGCTGGCCATGAACCTCATCTGCTTCCCCTCCTGCCTCAAGCTGGATATCATGGAAGAGATCCTGCAGGGTGGCTACAGCAAGGTCATCGAAGCGGGCGCCATCATCTGCGGCGGCCACACCATTGAAGACTCCGAACCCAAATATGGCCTGTGCGTTACCGGTTATGTCCATCCCAAGGATATTCTGGCCAACTCCACAGCCAAGGAAGGCGATGTTCTAGTTCTGACCAAGTCGCTGGGTACCGGCGTTCTGTCGACCGCCGCCATGGGCGACTTCCTCGAGAAGGAAGATTACAACACCATGGTCAGAATGATGTCCCACCTGAACAAGTATGCCCAGGAAGCTATGATGCCCTGCCGTCCTTCGGCCTGCACCGACATCACCGGCTTCGGCCTGATGGGTCATGCCTATGAGATGGCCCACGGCAGCAACCTGACCATCGAGCTCTTCTCCGAACACATCCCCGCCCTGCCTGCAGCTCTGCGTTATGCCCGTGAGGGTCTTGTCCCCGGCGGCGCCTACAACAACATGAGCTATCTGGAAAAGGACGTTGAGTTTGCC
This sequence comes from Clostridia bacterium, assembly GCA_017396925.1. Classification (GTDB taxonomy): domain Bacteria; phylum Bacillota; class Clostridia; order Oscillospirales; family Butyricicoccaceae; genus RGIG1902. Next base: position 2,082 of record JAFQKM010000169.1, on the reverse strand, counting down.
AAGGGCGTTCCTCTGGAACTGAGCGACATTATGTATGATCCCCAGACCTCGGGCGGCCTGATGATCGCCGTCAACGAAGCCCGTGTCATGGAGCTCTGCGACCGACTGACTGCAGCCGGCGAAGAAGCCCACATCATCGGCTATACCAAGAAGTTCGACGGCAAGTCGATCCGCGTCATTTAAAAGCGTCTGACTCTCGAAACAGCTTCGCTTGGTTTCTCGAGCCAAAGAGGCTCCGGCCTGCGGGCCGGGTTTCGCGGCTGCTTTGCGAAGCAGCTCGCGGGTTATCGGGTTTTTGTCCGGCACATGTCCGTACAAAAACAAAATGAAATAAAACTTTTTCTATCCCCACGGCAGCTGCCGTGGGGAGATTTTTTTATTTACTTTACGCAGATCTTCTTCAGCGCATCAAGAACAAAGCCGGCTTTCCCCAAAAAATCTTTGATTTTTCAGGGGCCCCTTCTCTTTCAATAGATTTACGGCAAATGAATTGCCGTAAATCAACGCCGAACGATCGGCGCGGCCCAGAAGGGCCGTTTGTCTTTTACTTTACGCAGATCTTCTTCAGTGCATCGAGAACAAAGTCGACCTCGTCGGCGGTGTTTTCATGGCCAAAGGAGAAGCGAACGGTGCCTGCGGGGAAGGTGCCCAGTGTCTGATGGGCACGGGGTGCGCAGTGGAGGCCGACGCGGGTCATAACGCCGTAGTTCTGCTCCAGTTCAAAAGCGATGCGCGCATTGTCGTCCTCGACAAAATCAAGGGAGACAATGGCGGCGCGGTTCTCGCGTGTGGGCAGGCCGGTGATGCGGACACCCTTGAGTTCCTGTACGCCCTCGCGGAAACGCATGGCCAGGTCGAGCTCCTTGTTGGCAATGGCCAGCGGCTCGAGGCCCATATGATACTGCAGAGCGGCGCGCAGGCCGATGATGCCGGGCAGGTTCATGGTGCCGGCCTCAAAGCGGTCGGGCATCGACATGGGCATCTCTTCCTTATGGGAAGCACTGCCTGTGCCGCCGGCGATCAGGGGCGTGGTTTCCTTGACCATCTCGTCACTCAGCAGCATACCGCCGACGCCCTGGGGGCCCAGCAGGCTCTTATGGCCGGTGAAGCACAGCGCGTCGATGTGGCAGGCTTCCATATCGATGGGGAATGTACCGGCCTTCTGGGCGCTGTCGAGGATGAACTTGATGCCGTGCTTATGGCAGATGGCGCCGACCTCCTCGATGGGCAGGAAGGTGCCGCAGACATTGGAAGCCGCCGTCATAACAACTGCACGGGTGTTGGGGCGGATCAGCTTTTCGACCTCATGGGGATCGAGGGTGCCATCCTGTGCGCACTGGGCAACGCTGAACTCGACGCCCTGCTTTTCCATCTGGACCAGCGGACGCATGACGGCGTTGTGTTCCATCGAGCTGGTGATGACATGGTCACCCGGCTTGAGGAAGCCCTTGATCAGGTAATTGAGCGAATAGGTAATGGTCGGGGTAAAGACGACATTCTTTGCTTTTTTAAAGTTGAACATCCTGCCCAGCATCTGACGGGCCTCCAGCACCTGACCGGAGATCTCGTAGGCCTCTTCATAGCCGCCGCGGTTGATATTGAATGCGCCGTTATCCAGCAGGAACTTGACGGCATCCGATACACCGGGGGCCTTCGGAAAGGATGTACTGCCGTTATCAAAATAAATACGTTTCATGGCATATCTCCCTCTTTATATACTTATGAGCTTTATCAGTTTTTTCTATAAATCAAAACCGCATAACAAAGTTTCTCTATTTTATAGAGATTTTCTATGGACATTATAAAAGGCTTTTTTACAAAAAGCTACTCATTTCTAACTTTATCGAAAAAAACTATAATGCTATTCAAACATATCGATAAAAAATATTTAACAATTTGTGAACAGAAGCGTATAATTCAAGGTGAAAATTTATGAATAGGAGAGATCCCTATGAAAGACAAGAAAAATCTGCTGATGATCGCCACCGGTCTGATCGTTGGCGCAGCTGCTGTCCTGCTGGTCAAGCTGGGCAACCCTGCAAACATGGGCTTCTGCATCGCCTGCTTCCTGCGTGACATCGC
>JAFQKM010000168.1 GCA_017396925.1 Clostridia bacterium | reverse complement strand
TTTGCATCGATCGTCCCATACGGCGATCACGCCGGCGTGCTGTTGGTACTTGCGGCGCTGATCGTGGTCGGCGGTATCGGATTTTATGTATGGAGCGAGCTGTGGGAGGTTTTTTGCCGACGCAAGGCGGCCGGCCGACTCAGCCTGCATACCCGGCTGGTGCTGGTGACGACCGCCATCCTGCTGGTGGCCGGCACCCTTGGCTTTTTTGTTGCCGAACTGCCCAACCCTGCAAGAGCAGGGCAGAGCGGCGCCGTACGGCTGCTGCAGGCCTTCTTTCAGTCGGTCACCTGCCGTACAGCCGGTTTTGACCATATTGGGCAGGCGACCCTTTCTTCGGCGTCGGTGGCCCTTTCAGATATCCTTATGCTGATCGGCGGCTCGCCCGGTTCGGTGGCCGGCGGCATCAAGACGACCACCATTGCCGTGCTGATCCTTTCGGCAAGGTCGACCCTGCGGGGCAAAAAGCGCACCGATGTCTTTGGCCGCACCATCCCGCAGAAACGGATCTTTGATGCCATGACCCTTTTTTTCCTTGTGCTTTCGGCTGCGATCTGCGGCGCCATGACCATTTCGATCCTTGAGGGCATTCCCTTTGAAGGCGCCTTTTACGAGTGTATTTCGGCCATCGCCACGGTTGGCCTCAGCCTTGGCCTTACGCCGCAGCTTGGCCTGTTTTCGCGGCTGCTGCTGGTCGTGCTCATGTTCCTTGGCCGTGTCGGCATCATCACGGTCGGCATGGCTGCCCTGATGCATGAGGGGGAAGCGGAAGACATCCGCCTGCCCGAAGGCAAGGTCATTATCGGATAGCTTCGGCTGTTCCGGCAAAATCGTATCACCCTACAGGAGTATAGATATATGAAATCTTTTGTTGTCATCGGTCTCGGCCGTTTTGGTATGGCCATTGCCCGCGAACTGGCAAAGCTGGGCCATGAGGTCATTGCCATTGATCGGGATGAGGCAAAAATCAACGAAATCGCCGACGAGGTCACCCATGCCATGAGCGGCGATATTCACGACGAAGGTGTGCTGCGCCGTATGGGCGTTGCCGAGTGTGACTGCGCAGTGGTCGCCTTTGCCACCAGCCTGCAGGACAATATTCTGGTTACCTTATTGTTAAAGGAGCTGGGCGTTAAGCGTGTTATTGCCAAGGCGCGCAGCGAGATGCATGTACGCGTACTGAAAAAGGTGGGCGCCGATCAGATCATCTTCCCCGAAGAGGATATGGGCATTCGTCTGGCGCGCAGCCTCGATTCGGACAATCTGCTGGATTCCATCGACATCGGCGGCGAGTATCGTGTGGCCGAGATCCGTGCGCCCCGCGAATGGTATGGAAAGAGCCTGGTCGAGCTGAACCTGCGCCGCCGCAGCAATCTGAATGTATTGCTCATCAAAACACAGGGAGGAAAGGGCCAGCTGGTCAATCCTTCTGCGGAATACGTGATCCGTGCCGACGATGTGATCGTTGTAATGGGTCTGGATCAGGATGTATCGGAGGTCTCTGATGAAAAATAAAATCACCGCCAGGGATAACCCTGTCATTAAAAATACCGCCAAGCTGCTCAAGAGCAGGGAAGAGCGCCATACCCAGGGCCTGTTCCTCTGCGAAGGCGCCGTTATGCTGGAAGAGGCCGTGCGCAGCGGCGCACGCATCGACAAGGTCTTTGTCCGTGAGGGCATGACCCTGCCGGTCGAGCCGCAAGGCGCCGAGATCTACGAGGTCAGCGCAGGCGTTCTGGAAAAACTCAGCGACGTCAAGACGCCCCAGGGCATCGTTTTTACGGTGGCCATTCCCCGCGACAAGCAGCTGCAGGGCCGCCATGTGCTGGCGCTGGAGAATCTGCAGGATCCCGGCAATGTCGGCACAGCCATCCGCACAGCCGAAGCCTTCGGCATGGACAGCATCGCCCTTGTGGGCAATGTGGCCGACGTCTATTCGCCCAAAACCGTGCGCTCGACCATGGGCTCGATCTTCCGCCTGAACATCTGTGCCATGGACGCCGATGCCTTCTTCGCACAGGCCCAGGCACTGGAGCTGCCCGTCTATGCCGCTGCACTGACCGACAAGGCGGTGCCCATCGGCAGCGTATCCTTTGAAAAAGCCGCCGTCATGATCGGCAACGAGGCCAACGGTCTCTCGGAAAAAGCCCTTGACAAGTGCGACAAACATGTTATTATACCAATCAACGGCATTCAGTCGCTCAATGCAGCTGTTGCAGCTGCCGTTTTTATGTATGAGATGTCGAAAAAACGGTAGAATACAGGAGTTGGATCATGGAATACAGCGTATGGCTCAGCCTGATCAAAAACCTAACCAAGCGTAAAAGGGCCGCCCTTCTGGAGGCCTTTGGCAGTGCTGCCGCCGTGTATGAAGCCGGCAAGGCCGATCTTTATGGAGAAGTTCCCGAGCTGACGGCTGCCGATCTCGACAGCCTGTGGAATAAGGATCTCCGTCCGGCTCACCGTATCCTGCGGGACTGTGCCATGTGCGGCGCGCAGGTCATCGATTTTTGTGACCGTCGGTATCCGGCCCTGCTGCGCGAGATCCCCGATCCGCCCACCGTCCTTTATGTGCGCGGGGAACTGCCCGCGCTCGATCGGCGCCTGACCATTGCTGTGGTCGGCCAGCGCAAGGCGTCGGCGGCCGGCCTCAAGCATGCCTCCCAGATGGCCTATGAGCTGTCGAAAAGCGGCACCGTTGTCATTTCGGGCATGGCTGCCGGTATCGACGGTGCAGCCCATCGGGGCGCGCTGGACGGCGGCACGCCCACCATTGCCGTATTGGGTACCCCGATCGATAAATGTTATCCTGCCCAGCATGTCGGACTGATGGAAGACATCATCCGCAACGGCGCCGTTATTTCCGAATACCATCCCGGTGCTGCCACCTATCCGGGCAGCTTCCTCAGCCGCAACCGTATCGTCAGCGGCATGAGCCGCGGCATCCTTGTGGTCGAAGCCGGCCACCGCAGCGGTGCATTGGAAACGGCCGGCAAGGCGCTCGAGCACAACCGCGATGTTTTTGCTGTGCCCGGCCCCATCGACAGCCCCGATTATGTGGGCACCAACAACCTGATCAAAGACGGCGCTTATGCCGTCACCGCAGCGGGGGACATCCTGCGGGTCTACGGCGCTGTGGAAGCGGCGCCTGCACCGCGCAAGCTTCGGAAAAAGCCGGTACGCGCCCCGAAAGATCCCGCTGAAAAGCCTGGAAAACGAGAAAAACCGGCCGAAGAGCCGGCAAGTATAAAACCTGTACAGCCCGCTGCAGAAGCGGCTTTGTCGGATTCTGACATCGCTGCCATCGCAGAAATGGCCGTACGGGACCCGGAAGGGGCGATTCTGGCCGCCGTTGGCCAGCGGGCCCATCTGGACGAGATCATCGAGCGGACCGGCCTGCCTGCAGGGGAGGTCATGGTCAGCCTGACCATGCTCGAGCTGCAGGGCGTTGTCGCCCAGATGCCGGGCAACTATTATGAAAAGCAGAGGTAATGGAAGAAAAGATGTCTAAGTTACTCATCGTAGAATCGCCTGCCAAGGCGAAAACCATCACCAAATATCTCGGCGCCGGCTATGACGTCGAGGCATCCATGGGACATCTGCGCGACCTGCCCAGAAAGGAACTGGGCGTCGATGTGGACCATGATTTCGAAGTCACCTATATTCCCATCGAGGGTAAGGATAAGATCATCAAAAAGCTCAAGACCGCGGCCGATAAGGCCGAGATGGTCTATCTGGCAACCGACCCGGACCGCGAAGGTGAAGCCATCTCCTGGCATCTGAAGGAGCTGCTCGAGCTGCCCGATGAAAAGACCTGCCGCATCACCTTCAACGAGATCACCAAGCCGGCTGTTACCGCAGCCGTTCAGGCCCCCCGCGAGTTGGATATGAATCTGGTCGACGCCCAGCAGGCCCGCCGTATCCTCGACCGTATCGTTGGCTATAAGCTTTCTCCCTTCCTGTGGAGAAAGGTGCGCACCGGTCTGTCGGCCGGCCGTGTACAGAGCGCCGTCACCCGTATGGTCGTCGACCGCGAGCGCGAGATCCGCGCCTTCGAGCCCAAGGAATACTGGAGCATCGAAGCCATGCTGGAAAAGGACGGCATCAAGTTCCTGTCCATGTTCCAGGGCGACCGTCAGGGCAAGATCGAGCTGGGCAGCGCCGAAGAGACACGGAAGATCCTCGATGCCATCGAGGGCAATCCCTTCCGCGTCGATGCCGTCAAGACCGGCAAGAAGAAGCGCCAGCCTGCCCCTCCCTTTATCACATCGACCCTCCAGCAGGAGGCCTCGCGCAAGCTGTCGATGACCGCACGCCGCACCATGTCGGTGGCCCAGGAGCTCTATGAAGGCGTCGAGCTGGGCGAACAGGGCGTTACCGGTCTGATCACCTATATGCGTACCGACTCGCTGCGTATTTCCGACCAGGCGCTGGCCGCTGCACGTGATTTCATCGAGCAGCGCTATGGCAAGGAATACAAGCCGGCCAAGGCCCGTGTATTCAAGACCAAAAAGGGCGCGCAGGATGCGCACGAAGCCATCCGTCCCTCCGATCCGCGCCTCGATCCCGAATCGATCCGTCCCTATCTGTCGGCCGATCAGTACAAGCTCTATCGCCTGATCTGGTCCCGTTTCATCGCCTGCCAGATGAGCGAGGCCATTCTCAATACCGTATCGGTGGATATCGAAAACAGCGGCTATATGTTCCGCACCACCGGTCAGACCGTTGCCTTCCGTGGCTTCCTGGCCCTCTATGAAGAGAGCCGCGACGAAGAAAACGCCGAGGACGAGGGCAGCGCATCCCTGCCCGAGCTGCAGGCCGGCGATCTGCCCAAGCATCTGCAGACCGAGCCCAAGCAGCATTTCACCCAGCCCCCCCCCCGTTATACCGAGGCCTCGCTGATCAAGGCCATGGAGGAAAAGGGCATCGGCCGCCCCAGCACCTATGCGCCCACTATCTCGGTCGTTCTCGACCGCGAATATGTGGCCAAGGAGGGCAAGGCCCTGCGCTCGACCATGCTGGGCGAGGCGGTCACCGATCTGATGATCGACAAGTTTACCGATATCGTCGACCTGAAGTTTACCGCGCAGATGGAAGATACCCTCGACGAGGTTGAAAACGGCAAGATCGACTACCGCAAGATCCTCGGCAAGTATTACGAAGACTTTGCCAAGGCGCTGGAACAGGCCGAGATCGACCTGGAAAAGAAGCGCATCAAGGTCAAGGATGAAGAGACCGACATCGTCTGCGAGCTCTGCGGCCGCAATATGGTCGTCAAGAACGGCCGTTTCGGCAAGTTCCTGGCCTGCCCCGGCTATCCCGAGTGCAAGAATACCAAGCCCATCGCCCAGGATACCGGCGTACCCTGCCCCCTGTGCGGTGCCAAGCTGCTCAAGAAGAAATCGAAGAGCGGTTATTACTATTATGGCTGTGAGCACAATCCCGAGTGCAGCTTTATGACCTGGGACAAGCCCACCAAGCGTATCTGCCCCGACTGCGGTTCGGTCATTTATCAGAAGTACACCAAGGAAGAGAAGAAATATCTCTGCTATAAGCCGGGCTGCGGCTATGAAGAGCTGATGCCCGAGCGCAAGACCCGCAAAAAGGCCGATCCTGCCGAAGGCGGCGAAGAGGCACCCAAGAAGACCACCCGTGGCCGCAAGAAGGCCGAAGCTGTGGAAGCCATTGCCGAAGAGGCCATCAAGAAGACCACCCGCGGCCGCAAGAAGGCCGAGACCACCGAGGCTGCTGCAGCCGAAGAGGCGCCCAAGAAGACCACCCGCGGCCGCAAGAAGGCCGAGACCGCCGAGGCTGCTGCAGCTGAAGAGGCGCCCAAGAAGACCACCCGCGGCCGCAAGAAGGCCGAGACCACCGAGGCTGCTGCAGCT
>JAFQKM010000167.1 GCA_017396925.1 Clostridia bacterium | reverse complement strand
TGTACAGCATTTTGGAGGTGACACCGTCGGGCAGGGTAGCCTTGGTATCGACCTTACCGATGTTTTCGGTACTGCCGGCAGGCAGGCTGTCGAGGGTCGTGGAGACCTTCTTGACCTGTTGCTCTTTGGTGGTTTTTTGAGCCATAGAGCATTTCTCCTTTCTTGTTTCAGTAATAGCCACTTCATTATAGCACAATTTGTTTGACGTTTAAATATAGATTGGTTTATTTTCTGCAAAGTTATTTATTTAACGAAAAGTCGGGTTTTCAGGCATGAAAAAATCCCCTCCGGCAGCGCCGGAGGGGATTGGGAAACCTGCAATATTTAGCTCTTGGCCTGTGTGGGCTTGAAGGAGGTGACCCACTTGCCGGTGTGGTAACGGGCAAAGACCAGTGTGGTACGCAGCAGCTGGTCGGCAACCAGAGCATACCATGCGCCTTCAAGGCTGAAGCCGAAGCCCTTGATCAGCAGGATGGCCAGGCCGGGACGGAGCAGCATGGCGGTCAGCATGACGACCATGGCGGTGTACTTGGTATCGCCTGCGCCGCGCAGTGCGCCGGCCAGAATGAACTGGGAGCACTGGAAGGGCTGGACCAGCGCGACCATCGACAGCAGGCCTGTGCCGACTGCGATGATGGCGGGATCATCGTTGTACAGGGCGATCAGATGCTCGTTGAAGAAGAAGATGCCGGTTGCAATGATGATGGCGGTGGCCATACCAACGCGCTGGGTGCGCTTGGAATAGTGCATAGCCATATCGGGACGGCCCTTACCCAGCGACTGGCTGACCAGCGAGGTGGCCGAGGTAGCAAAGGCCTGGCCGTTCATAAAGGTCATCGACTGGATGTTCATGCAGATGGTGTGGGTCGCGTAAAGGGTGGTGCCCAGACCGGCGACCGTCTTTGTAAAGACGATAACGCCCATACGCATGGCCAGCTGTTCGATCATCGAGGGGAAGCCGATGCGGGTGACGTTGGAGATAACGTCCTTGTCCAGCTTGAAGAGCGTGCCCTTGGGGAACTCGAGGCGGGCATACTGATCCTTTTTGCGGATGGCATAGAGGGCCATGCACAGGGCAACGGTCTGGCCCATAACGGTGGCGATCGATGCACCGACGACCTCCAGACGGGGGAAGCCGAACTTACCGTTGATGAGGATATAGTTGAAGGTGACGTTGACAAGGTTGGAGGTCATGTTGTATTTCATGGCCGTTTTTGAGTCGCCGCACCCTCGAAGCGTACTGGTGATACAGGAGGTCATCGAGACGGTCATGAAGCCGATCATCTGGATCTGGAAATACTTGACGCCTTCCACAAGAACCTTTTCTTCGGAAGCGCCCATGAACTTGATGAGGGGCTTGGCAAAGATCAGACCGATGATACCGAAAAAGACGCCGCAAAGCAGATTGAGGATAAAGGTCTGGCGGATGACGCGCTTGGCGTTCTCCTGCTGGCCGGCGCCGCGGTAGCGGCCGACCATGGCCATGGTACCGGTATTGAGGGCCATAAAGGCGGTGCCCAGCAGCATCTTGGGCAGGTTGGTCAGGCCGACGGCCGAGGTCGCCCAGGCACCCAGACGGCTGACCTGCATGGTATCGAACATAGAGGTCAGCTGCATAAGGGTCAGCTCGACGAAGGCGGGCCAGCCGATGCGGATGATGTCGTTATACAGCATTTTGGAGGTGACACCTTCAGGCAGGGCAACTTTCGTATCGACCTTGCCTATGGAATGGGGATCACCGGCAGGGAGGGTATCCAGCGTCGTGGCGACCTTGCGGACCTTGCCCTGCTGCTCTTGGGATTTGTTTTTCTGTTCCATAGAGCATTTCTCCTTTCCTTCTCTTTACAATATCAATAATGTGCTTTTTATTATAACACAGATCATGGAAAGGTTAAACAACTAAGCTTCAGATTTGCTTAAGTTATTTATTTAACACAGGCTTGCAAAAAAGCCTTTGGGATAATATACTGAAATCATAAGTTTATATCCCCATATCCATATTCGATAGAATGAAAGGAGAACCATCTTATGAACTATGTAATCACCGGCAGAGAGCCCGCCGACGCCCTGCGTTTCTTCGAGGACATCAGCGCCGTTCCCCGCGCTTCCCGCAACGAGGCCGGCATC
>JAFQKM010000166.1 GCA_017396925.1 Clostridia bacterium | reverse complement strand
TTATATATTAGGAATAGTTCGGGGTGTATACCCCATGGAGGAATAGATATGGCCTATATCAGTTTTGATCATGTCACAAAAAAATATCAGATGGGCGAGCAGGAGATCTATGCTGCCCGTGATGTCTCCTTTGAAATCGAAAAGGGCGAGTTCTGCATCATCGTCGGCCCCTCGGGCGCCGGCAAGACCACCATTCTGAATATTCTGGGCGGCATGGACCGCTGCGACGGCGGCAAGGTCCTGCTGGACGGCCGCGAGGTCTCGGCCCTCGACAAAAAAGCCCTGACCGAATACCGCCGCTTTGATGTCGGTTTTGTCTTTCAGTTCTACAATCTGGTGCAGAACCTGACGGCGCTGGAAAATGTCGAGCTGGCCGGCGCCATCTGCCGTGATCCCCTCGACGCCGCCGACACCCTGCGTTCGGTCGGCCTCGGCGACCGCCTGCGCAATTTCCCGGCCCAGCTTTCGGGCGGCGAGCAGCAGCGTGTATCGATCGCCCGCGCCATCGCCAAGAATCCCAAGATCCTGCTGTGCGACGAGCCCACCGGCGCCCTCGACTACAATACCGGCAAGACCATCCTTGCTCTGCTGCAGGAGACCTGCCGCAAGATGGGCAAGACGGTCATCGTCATCACCCACAACCAGGCCCTGACCGCCATGGCCGACCGCGTCATCACGGTCAAGAACGGCACGGTCACCTCGATGACGGTCAACCCCGACCCCACCCCCGTTGAAAGGATCGAGTGGTAACGTGAACAGATCGACCTTAAAAATGATCCTGCGGGCCATCCGCGGCTCGGTCGGCCGCTTCGCCGCCATCTTTGCCATCTCGGCACTGGGCGTCGGCTTTCTGGCCGGTCTGCTGGCCGCCACCCCCGACATGGCCGATACAGGCAGCGCCTATTTTGAAGAAAACGGCCTGGCCCACCTGCGTCTGCTGTCCAACATCGGTCTGGACGACAGCGATCTGCAGGCCGTCGGGCAGATCGAGGGCATCGAAGAGATCGTCCCCCTCAAGACGGCCGATGTCCTTTTTGAAAATCAGGACGGCATCACGCTGGCCCTCAAGGCCTATGCTGTTGATCTGTCCGATCCGCTGGCCGGCAGCATCAACCAACTGACCCTTTCTCAGGGCCGTCTGCCCGAAAACGAAAACGAATGTCTGGCCGAAAGCACCATTTCGGCCATCAAAGACCTCCACATCGGCGACCGGCTGACCTTTTCGGCCCAGAACGATGAAGACACCGCCGAGAGCTTTCTTGGCCGCAGCCTGACGGTTGTCGGTCTGGTCGACAATCCTTATTATATGGCCATGGCCCGCGAGCAGACCACCATCGGCAGCGGCGCCATCAACGAGGTCATCTATGTCGACCGCAGCTTTTTCGATACCGATTATTATACCGAGTTTATGGCCACCGTCGCCGGCACCGAGGGGCTGGTCTCCCTCAGTGACCAATACGATCTGGTGGTCGATCCCGTCCTCGACCGGGTGGAAGCGCTGGCCGATACCCAGAAATACCACCGCCACGACGAGGTCGTCGGCGAGGCCCGTGAAAAGATCGACGAGGCCTGGGAGACCTTCTATGAAGAAGAGGCCAAGGCCAACGACGAGTTTGCCAAGGCCGAAGACAAGATGGCCCAGGCCGAGATCGATATCGCCGAAGGCAAGCAGACCCTGGCCGATAAGGAGGCCGAGGCCCGCCGCGAGATCGCCGACGGCGAACGCGAACTGGCCGATGCGCTGGTCGAACTCAACGACGCCGAGCAGGAACTGAAGGACGGCATTGCCGATTACGAACAGGGCCTTATCGATCTGGAAGAGGGCAAGCTGGAATATCAGGACGGCCTGAAAGACTATGAAGAAGGCAAGGCCGATTATCTGGAAGGCAAGGCCGAATGGGAAGACGGCCTTGCCGAATACAACGACGGCATGGAAGAATACGAAAAGGGCCGCCGCAAGCTGAGCCGCGGCCGTGCCCAGCTCAATGACGCCGAAGCCACCATCGCCGAAAGCGAAGCCGCCCTCGATGCCGGCGAAGCCGAAGTCAATGCCGGCCAGGCCGCGTTGGACGGCCAGGCCGTCGGTGCAGGCAGCCTGATCGAAGCCGGCATGCATCTTCCCCAGGGCACGCTGGGCATCACTTCTGCCAAAGACCTGATCGATCTGGCCGACAGCAACCCCTTGATCGGCGGTGCATTGGGCGATAACCTGACCCTGATCAAAGACGGGCAGGCACAACTGGATGCCTCCCGTGCCGAGATCGCTGCCGGGCGCACCCAGCTGGAAGCCGGCAAGCGCGAGCTTTCCGACGGCTGGGCCTCCATTGCCGACGGCGAGGCCGAACTCAAAAAGGCCAAGCGCCAGCTGCTGGATGCCTGGCTGACCCTCGAGGACGGCCGCCGTGAGCTGGAAGACGCCGAAGCCCAGCTGAAGGACGCCGAGATCGAGCTGCAGGACGCCGCACAGGAAATTGCCGACGGCGAGCAGGAGCTGATCGACGCCAAGGCCGATATCGAACAGGGCCGCATCGATCTGGATGACGGCTGGGCCGAATACTACGACGGCGTGCGCGAGCTGGAAGACGGCAAGCGCGAGCTGGAAACCGAGATCCGGAAGGCCAAAGCCGACATCGCTCAGGGCGAGCTTGACCTTGAAGAGGGCAGAAAAGAGCTGGCCGATGCCAAGCAGGATGCCGAAAAGGCCTTGAATGATGCCGAAATGGAGATCCTCGACGCCGAAAACAAGCTGAACGACATCGACGAGCCCAAATGGTATGTCCTCGGCCGTGATCAGATGATCACCCCGGCCGGTTTTGAATCCAACATCGAAAAGGTCGCCTCCATCGCCAAGGTTTTCCCCGTCTTCTTCTTTATGATCGCCGCTCTGGTCTGCCTGACCACCATGACCCGTATGGTCGAGGAAGAGCGCGGCATCATCGGCACCATGAAGGCCCTGGGCTATGGCTCGGGCACCATTGCTTCCAAATATCTGATCTACGCTTTTGTGGCCTCCATCGCCGGTTCGGCCGTCGGCCTGCTGGTCGGCTTTGTTCTGTTCCCGCAGGTCATCTGGCATGCCTACTCGATCATGTACCGTCTGCCCGCTCTGCAGACCCCCTTCCGCTGGAATTATGCCCTGCTGGCCACCGGCGGCGTTATGGCATGTACCCTTGGCGCCACCGCCTGGGTCTGCCGTGAATCGCTGCAGGAATCGGCGGCGGCACTCATGCTGCCCAAGGCCCCCAAGGCCGGTAAGCGTGTATTCCTCGAATATATCCCCGCCGTCTGGAACCGCCTGGGCTTCAACCACAAGGTCACGGTGCGCAACCTGTTCCGCTATAAAAAGCGTTTCTTCATGACGGTCTTCGGCGTTGCCGGCTGCACCGCCCTGCTGGTCACCGGCTTCGGCCTGCGCGACTCGATCGGTGATATCCTCAATAACCAGTTCGAGGATCTGTGGCAGTTCGACCTGACGGTCGGCATCAAGGATACCGACGAGACCCCCCTCGACAAGAATATCCAGAAGCTGATGGCCGAGACCGGCGACCATATGACGGTCCGGCAGGAGAGCGGCAAGGTCAGTATGCCGGGCAGCCCGGTTTCCGAACTGACCATCTTCGTCCCCTCCGACGCCGAAGCCTTCCGGGATTTCGTCCGCTTCCGCACCCGCATCGGCAAGCATCCCATCGGCTTTGGCCCCGGCAAGGCCATCCTGACCGAAAAGGCCGCCATGACCATCGGTGCCGAGGCCGGAGATACCATCACGGTCATCAACGGCGACGACGAGGAAACCACCGTCACGATCGCCGGCGTCACCGAAAATTACATCCAGGGGTACCTCTATATTGCGCCCGACCTGTATGCCGAGATTTTTGATACACAG
>JAFQKM010000165.1 GCA_017396925.1 Clostridia bacterium | reverse complement strand
GGCGCAACCTCGTCCAGCTGGGCGAAGTTCATGCGCTTAATGGTCAGGATCTCGGGGCCGTAGCCCAGTTCGGCCAGACGGGCACGGGTCTTTTCCGATTCGATGGGGTCGATGTCGGTGGCATACATATGGCCCTGGCCCTGCAGCTGCTCGAGCATACGGCGGGTATGGCCCCCATAGCCCAGGGTGGCGTCGAGGCCGATCTGACCGGGCTTGATCTGCAGGAACTCGAGGATCTCATCCACCATGATCGAGATGTGCATACCGGCCGGAGTCTTGCCCTTCTGGATGATCTTCTCGACCTCGTCCTTATACTTTTCGGGGTCGTGCTCTTTATATTTTTCCTCAAAGCGGCGGGGATGGGTGCCCTTATAACGCACACGGCGCTTGTGGACCGGAGCCTCGCCGGTTTCGGGTGTCTTGTTTTCGATATCGCTCATGGATGATCTCCTTTATCTCACAACTTCGATCTCCATTATACCATAAGCCAGCAGGGTCTGCACAGCCTCTTTTGTGATGACCTCGCCGCTGACAGCGATGGGAACGGCCGGCGGACAGGAAACGGTGGGTGCGGCGCAGATGCGGCCCTCGGCCTCTGCACTGGCAATTCGCTCGACCGGTGCAAAAACAGCCTCGCGGATGGTCATGACCTGCTGCGGCTCGGGCAGCACAGGCAGGCGGTCGATCGCCGGGCCTGCGGCACCGATGGCCTTCAAGGCATCATAGATCTGTTGGAGATCGGCGTCGGTGCTGTCGGGCGTCAGCATCATAACAACGGCGGTCTGATCGGCAAACTCGACCTCGACGCCATGTCCGCGCAGCAGATCGGCCAGCACTGTGCCGCCGCGCCCATCGCGGATGACCAGCTTGAGGGGATCTCCCGCATTGACCCGGGCGTCATAGCCCAGTGTACACAGGGCCTCAGACAGTTTTCCAACGCGGCAAACCGTCCGGCGGATGGCTTCGATGTATCCCTCGTCCAGCAGCCTGTTGCACAGGTCGAGGGACTGCAGGATCAGATAGGAAGGGCTGGTGGAGCCAAAGAGGCCCAGCGCCAGCTTCGGGTCGCGGGTCAGGCGGCCCTCCATTTCCTTCGAGATCTGCAGATAGGCGCCGCCTGTGACCACCGGCAGGGTCTTATGGGCCGAATCGCAGGTCATATCGGCCCCCAGGTCGATGGGATGCCGGGAGGGCTCCAGAAACTTCAGATAGGCGCCGTGGGCATTATCGACCAGCAGCGGCAGGCCATGGCTATGGCAGACCTCGGCCAGACCGGCGATATCGGCCGTGCCGCCCAGATAGTCGGGCGATGTGATATACACGGCTGCCGGACGTTTTGCACAAGCAGTCAGTTTCTTCCGCAGGCCTTCGGCCGTGACCGGACAGCTGCACAGTTCGGCCTGTTCGGCCTCGGGCATGAGCCATTCGACCTCCAGATCCAGCAGGGCGCAGGCATGGATAAAGGCCTTGTGGACATTGCGTGCGGCCAGGATCAGCGGACGCTCCCCTGCCCCTCTGTCGCCTGTGGCCAGAAAGAGCATGGCACGGATGCACTGGGAAGAACCTTCGGCCGAATAGAGGGTGCGGCCGAAGCCGAAATGGCGGGAGGCATTCTGCTCGCTTTCACGGATGATGCCCTCGGCTTCGTAAAGGGCGTCGGCGCCGCCGATCTCGGTGATGTCCATCGGTTCATAGCCCAGGCGGGCCTGCCCCTTGTGCCCGGGCATATGGGCGCGGACGGTGCCGCTTTGGATATAGTTCTGTACGAAATCGATGATGGGTGTGGCGCTGCCCATCAGATGCCTTCTTCCTCTTCGGCGACCTGAATCATGACGGCGCATTCCATGCGCTTCTTGAAGAGCTCACAGCCATATTCGTAAACGCCGTTGATCGAGCCGGTGGCATGGTAGGCATTGGCTGCACAGCCGCCCGAGCAATAGAGCTTGGCCCAGCAGTCCTTGCATTCGGGACGGGCATAGACATTGCAGTTCTTGAACTGATCGCGGACCGCTTCGTTGGTGACGCCATCCCAGATGTTGCCCATGCTGTATTTCTCGTCGCCGACGAACTGATGGCAGGGATAGAGCTCGCCCCAGGGGGTGACGGCCATATACTCGGTACCCGAACCGCAGCCCGAGATGCGCTTGTAGATGCAGGGGCCGTTGCGCAGGTCGATCATGTAGTGATAGAAAGTAATGGGCTTGCCCTCGCGCTTGCGGCGCAGCATATCCTTGGCCAGGATCTCATACTGCTCGAAGAGCTTGGGCAGATCGGCCTCGGTCAGGGCGCTGGGATCGCTGGGATCACAGACGACCGGCTCCATGCTGAGCTCGGTGAAGCCCAGATCGGCCATATGGAAAATATCGTTGGTGAAGTCGACGTTATTGTGGGTGAAGGTGCCGCGCATATAGTAATCCTTGCCGCCGCGGGCTTCGGCAAACTTCTGGAATTTGGGCACGATGACATCGTAGCTGCCCTTGCCGGCATAGTCGCGGCGCAGGCGGTCGTGGACCTCCTTGCGGCCGTCCAGACTGAGGACGACATTGTGCATTTCACGGTTGGCAAACTCGATGACCTCGTCGTCGACCAGCATGCCGTTGGTGGTCAGGGTAAAACGGAAGTTCTTGTTCTTTTCCTTCTCGATGGAACGGGCATAGGCTACGATGTCCTTGCAGACCTGCCAGTTCATCAGAGGCTCGCCGCCGAAGAAGTCGACCTCCAGATTGCGGCGGCTGCCCGAATGCTCGACCAGGAAATCGATGGCGCGCTTGCCGACCTCGAAGGTCATGATGGCACGCTCGCCGTGATACTTGCCCTGGCTGGCAAAGCAGTATTCGCAGTTGAGGTTGCAGGTGTGGGCGACATGGAGGCACAGGGCCTTGATGACGGTATTGGTGCGCTTGAAGTCGAAGGCCATGCCCTCGTAGGTATCCTTGGAGAAGAGCTTGCCCTCTTCCTTAAGCTGGGCAACATCGTCAAGGCATTCCTCGATCTCGGCCTCGTTGACGTCCTCGCGGTGGCCGTAGCGGGCCATCATCTCGCGGACGATCTCTTCACGGCTGTGCTGCTCGTACATTTCGATGATGTCGTAGGCCACCTCGTCGACCGAATGGACCGAACCGGAAGCCGTATCGATGACGATGTTGTAGCCGTTGAGTTTATACTGATGTACCATATTTTTTCAATTTCACTTTCTGTATGCAGATTTGTTCCCGGAACAGGAAAAAGGGGCCGGCGCATACGCGCAGACCCCTTATTGCCATTATGAGGATTGTATGCGCGGATCGCAGCTTACTTTGCAGCGTTCTCGCACTTCTGATTGGCGACACCGCAGGAGGTCTTGCAGGCCGACTGGCAGGATGTCTGGCATTCGCCGCAGCCGCCGTTCAGCGCGCTCTTGTTCAGATCGCGTGTCTCCATGGTCTTGATTCTCTTCATGATGGGTTTCCTCCGTTTCTCGAAACAGTTTTGTTCGAATCACATGAATAAAACGAACAGGTATATTTTTACCACAAAATATACCTGCTTGTCAATATTTATGTGTTATCTGCCCTGACTCTTGTTATAGAAGTAGAGGCCGGTATCGATGGAAACCATGACCAGATTGATGATGTACAGAACCATGACGATGTCCTGGCTGTAGAGGATCTTGTGGGTGATGCCCGAAACATAGCCGACCATGATGGTCAGCAGGAAGGACAGGCTCTTGCCCTTGGTCGACTTGGTCTTGAGCGACTTGGCGATGTTCATGGGCCATGCGGCGCCAAAGCAGATCAGCATGCCGGCTTCAAAAATACTCATATTCTCTTTCCCCTTTGAAAAATAATCACTTGCGGCAATGCTGCCGCCATATTTGAATTATAGAACGCCTGCACAGAACGGTCAATAGATTTTTGGGCATTTTGGCTCAAAAAATCGAAAAATCATCCCTTTGGGCGGCAGGAAATATTACCCACTGTTGTTTTGTGGTTTTCCACAGACACCCCCCAAGGTTTTGTGGATAACCCTGTGGAATTTGTGGAAAACTCCACTAACGGCCCCTGTCAGTTGCCTGTTGTGGAAAACTCGAAAGCCTGTCAGTTTCTCCGCTTTCTCTGTTGGAGTTCAACAGAAAGTTATGGTCGAAAACCGTCATTTTCACCAAAGGGCGGAATGTAGGTTTTGCTGGATGCCGAGCGCTGCTGGAAGTAGCCGTCGAAGCCCAGCGCCAGCGCACGGTCGGAGACCTTGCGGTATTCAAAGCTGGTGATGGGGCGATCGATCTCGGGATAGGCTTTGCAGGAGGGCATGGGCG
The DNA here is from genome assembly GCA_017396925.1 of Clostridia bacterium. Lineage (GTDB taxonomy): Bacteria > Bacillota > Clostridia > Oscillospirales > Butyricicoccaceae > RGIG1902. The sequence continues at coordinate 11,368 of JAFQKM010000165.1, read as the reverse complement.
TATACTGGCTCATTAGGCTGAGCAGATAGTCCTTGCTGCCGTAATGCTCGTGAAGGGCGTCGAGGACGGCGATCGAATCCTTATAGCAACCGGGCAGTACCAGATGGCGGACGATCACACCCTTCTGCAGGATGCCCTGTTCGTCGAACCGGGGCGCGCCGGTCTGGCGCAGCATCTCGCCGATGGCCGGCAGGGCCTTTTCGAAATAGTCGGGGCAAGCCGAATAGCGGGCCGACAGCGCACTTGATTGATACTTCATATCGGGGATGTAGATATCCACATAGCCCTCCAGCCGGCGCAGGGTCTCGATCGATTCATAGCCGCCGCAGTTCCACACCACGGGGATGTGCAGCTGATCTCTGACCGTATCCAATGCCCGGAGGATCTGCGGCGTAAAATGGCTGCCCGTGACCATGCTGACATTGTGGCAGCCCATCTCCTGCAGCTCGAGGAAAATATCGGCCAGCTGCCCGACGGTCACTTCATAACCCATGCCGCGGCTGACCTCGTAGTTCTGGCAGAAGACACATTTTAATGTACAGCCTGTGAAAAAGACGGTACCCGAGCCGCCGGTACCGCTGATGGGCGGCTCTTCCCATTCGTGCTTCTGATACCGGGCAATGCGGACGGTATCCCCCTCGCCGCAGAAGCCGCGGCCCACGCTGCGGTCGATGCCGCACTGACGGGGACAGAGGGTGCAGATGCGCGCTTTATCTTTCATAAAGGATCGTTCCTTTCATTAAACCTTGACGGTGGCAAAAAGCAAACCTATAATATAGACAATGATATTTTTGCCCATTGCCGCGTCTTTGTCAAGGCGTGAAACTGATAAAACAGGAGTTGCATATCCATGAAATACGGATTCACCAAAGTCGCAGCGGCCATCCCCACCGTGACCGTGGCCGACTGCGCGGCCAATACCGCCGAGATCCTCGACCTGATGACCAAAGCCCATCACAAAGGCGCTGCACTGGTCGTTTTCCCCGAACTGACCATCACCGGCTATACCTGCGGCGATCTCTTCCTGCAGGAGCATCTGCTCGACCGTGCCGAAGAGGCCCTGGCCGAGATCCTCGAAGCCTCCAAAACCCTCTCCCCTGCCTATGTTGTCGGCCTGCCCCTGCGCCGCGACGGCAGCCTCTATAATGTTGCCGCCGTTCTGCATCAGGGCAAGCTGCTGGGTCTGGTGCCCAAGAGCTTTATCCCCAACTACGGCGAGTTTTACGAAATGCGTCACTATACCCCGGCACCCCAGGGCAACAGCTGCATGACCCTGCTGGGCCAGACCGTCCCCTTCGGCACCAATCTGCTCTTCCGCAGCAGTATCGACCGCAGCTTCTGCTTCGGCGTTGAGATCTGCGAGGATCTTTGGGTGCCTGTCTCCCCCTCCTGCGGCCTGTCCAGGGCCGGTGCGCTGATCATTGCCAACCAGTCGGCCGGCAACGAAACCATCGGCAAGGCCGACTATCGCCGCCAGCTGGTTTCCATGCAGAGCGCCAAGAACATCTGCGGCTATATCTATGCCAATGCCGGCGAAGGCGAATCGACCACCGACGTCGTCTTCTCGGGCCACAGCCTGATCTGTGAAAACGGCTCGATCCTGGCCCAGCGCGCCCCCTTCGGCAAGGATAAGCTGATCGTCACCGAGATCGACCTGCAGAAGTTGCAGCACGAACGCCGCCGCATGAATACCTTTATGCAGGATACCGCCGGCTATGACGTTGTCGAGTTTGAGCTGCGTGCCGAAACCCTCGACCTGACCCGCTTTGTCGATCCCGATCCCTTTGTTCCCGCCGATCCTGCCAAGCGTGCCGAGCGCTGTGCCTCCATCCTCGAGATGCAGGCCCACGGCCTCAAGAAGCGTCTGCAGCACACCCGTACCAAGACCGCCGTCATCGGCATCTCGGGCGGCCTCGACTCGACTCTGGCCCTGCTGGTCACCTGCCAGGCCTTCGACCTGATCGGCAAGGACCGTAAGGATATCTATGCCGTCACCATGCCCTGCTTCGGCACCACCAACCGCACCAAGACCAATGCCCATATCCTCTGTGAGGCACTGGGCGTCTCTCTGACCGAGATCAACATCGGCAAGAGCGTCCTGCAGCACTTTGAGGACATCGGCCATGATTTCGATAACCACGACGTCACCTTTGAAAACGGTCAGGCCCGCGAGCGTACCCAGGTTCTGATGGACATTGCCAACCAGAAATGGGGCATGGTCATCGGCACCGGCGACCTTTCCGAGCTGGCGCTGGGCTGGGCCACCTACAACGGCGACCATATGTCGATGTATGGCGTCAACGGCTCGATCCCCAAGCAGCTGGTGCGCCATCTGGTCGCCTACTGCGCCGATGTTGCCGATACCGAGGTTCTGCGCGACGTTCTGCTCGACATCCTCGATACACCCGTCTCCCCCGAGCTTCTGCCCCCCAAGGACGGTGAGATCGCCCAGAAGACCGAAGACCTCGTTGGCCCCTACCGTCTGCACGACTTCATGATCTTTAATACCCTGCGCAACGGCTTCTCCCCTGCAAAGAATTTCTTCCTTGCCAGGAAAGCCTTTGCCGGCATCTACGAGCCCGACTTTATCCTCAGCTGGATGAAGGTTTTCTACCGCCGCTTCTTCAGTCAGCAGTTCAAGCGCTCCTGTCTGCCCGACGGCCCCAAGGTCGGCTCGGTCACCCTGTCGCCCCGCGGCGACTGGCGTATGCCCTCCGATGCAAGTGCTGCAACTTGGCTTAAGGAAGTAGAGGCACTGGAAGCTTAAAGTTTTACCGAAGCCAGTCGCCGCCCGATTTTGAGCCGATTCATTCGGCCAAAATCTATTCAATCCCATGGGGTCCACGCGAAATGCAGACATTTCGTGGGGCATGACTGGCGCATGCCCAGCGACGCTTCGGCTGCCACATGGCTCAAGGAAGTCGAAGAACTGGAAGCATAAAACATCCCTTATATCTGCCAACAAAAAGCCCTGTGCAAAAATGCACAGGGCTTTTTCTATCTGTATCCGGTTTAGAAGTTGATCAGAACCTTGATGTTTTTGTTTTCCTTATATGCAGCCTTTTCCATGGCGGTATTGAACTCGTCGATGGAATACTGCGCGGTGATGATGTTGCGGATGGGGGTACGCTCGTTTTCGACATGATCGATAACTTCCTTGATGGTAGCCGGACGATAACCGGCCGAACCGATCAGCTGGGGTTCACCCATAAAGATGCTGCCGTTGATCTCCAGAGGCTCGGAATAGACCGAAACAACAACATACTTGGTGCCTTCTGCAGCAAAAGCCAGCGACTGCATCAGCAGATCCTTGGCGCCCGCACAGTCGACATAAAGCTGTACATTGGGCTTGACACCCGAAACACGGCTGGCGCCGGCGGTATTCATGGCCATCAGCTGCTTCATGATACGGGGATCGGCATACTGCATTCTGGTGGCAGTATTGACAAAGGAGCCAAAGATCTCGACCAGCTTTTCGCCAACATTTTCCTCGCGGCTGTTGACCGTCTTGGCGCCGATCTTACGGGCGATCTCCAGCTTCCATTCATTGCGGTCGACGACAACGACATTCTTGACGCCGTGGTTGATCAGACCAGCAGCTGCACAGAGGCCAATGGTGCCTGCGCCCAGAACTACAACATTGTCTTCGGGCTGCGGATTGGTGCAGAGGGCACCCTGTGTGCCGACGGCCAGAGGCTCGATCAGGGCTGCAAGATCAAGATCGGTATCCGGCTTGATGGTATAGACATTATCATCCTTCTTTGCATCCTGGACCAGAATATATTCGCCAAAGGTACCCAGAACGTCGGCCTCGATCTTGCCTGCCTTATGGGCACGCATGGGCTCGACAAAGACCAGATCACCGATCTGCAGATCATCGGCAACGTTGGCGCCCTTTTCCACGATTCGTCCAACGCCTTCATGACCCTGAACCATACCGTCCCATACGCCATAGCGTACGCCGCCATGCAGGAATGCACCGGTATCGGAACCGCAGATGCCGGCCTTGACCATCCGGACCAGAATATCGTTTTCTGTGATCTGGGGAATATCAACCTCTTCGAGGGCAATATTCTTGATGCCGTAATAAACGGCCGCTTTCATTTTACCTTCCATATTGACTCTCCTTTGTTAATAAATTAACATTTTTGATGTATCTATTATAGCAAGTATTTGTTCAATATGCAAGATAATATCACTGCAATTCTAAACTTTTTTATATAAAATATACACTTTCGGGTTTTTTGTTGGGATAATACCTTTTCTTCTCCGGTGATATGACTCGTTTTCATTCATTGTTCCTCACCGGCAAACGGGCATAAAAAAATCCCGACCGGATTTCTCCGATCGGGATTCTTTGAACAAATTAAGATTGAGTAAGCTTAACTTACTTGATCTCGCATGTAGCGCCGACTTCCTTCAGCTTAGCAACGATCTCTTCAGCAGCAGCCTTGTCAACGTTCTCCTTAACGTTCTTGGGAGCGCCGTCGACCAGCTCCTTAGCTTCCTTCAGGCCCAGGCCTGTGATCTCGCGGATAACCTTGATGACCTTGATCTTCTCAGCGCCGACTTCCTTCAGGACGACTGTGAACTCTGTCTGCTCTTCAACAGCAGCAGCAGCAGCGGGGCCAGCAGCAACAGCAACGGGAGCAGCAGCGGATACGCCGAACTCTTCTTCCAGAGCCTTGACCAGCTCGGAGAGCTCCAGAACTGTCAGAGCCTTAACTTCTTCAATCAGCTTTGTTACGTTTTCGGTAGCCATGGTAATTTACCTCCAAATGATATTTCAGTGTTTGTTTTTTTAATTATTCAGCTGTAGCTTCAGCAGCAGCTTCTGCGGGAGCGCCCTGCTTCTCGGCGATAGCGTTCAGTGCGCGTGCCAGAGCAGCGATGGGAGCGTTCAGGGTGCCCAGAACTGTAGCGATCAGATCGCCCTTGTTTGTCAGTTCGGACAGAGCCATGATTGTGGCAACGTCAACGACCTTGCCCTCAACAAAGCCACCCTTGACGGCGAAAGAAGTCTTGGGATTAGCCTTGATGAAATTACCGACCATACGGCAGGGAGCGATGGGATCCTCTGTGCTGATGGCCAGAGCGGTTGTGCCGTTCAGGATGGGATCGAGCTCGTCGAAACCAACTTCCTTAGCGGCGAAACGTGTCAGTGTGTTCTTAACGACAGCATACTCGACGTTGTTGGCACGCATATCAGCACGCAGCTTTGTATCAGCTTCGACTGTGATGCCCTTGTAGTCAACGAAAACGCCGGCGGATGCATTCTTCATCTGTTCAGCCAGAGCAGCGACGATAGCCTGCTTCTCGGACAGTACCTTTGCGTTAGGCATACTGGTTTTCACCTCCGTGTAGATTTTGCAAAGAAAAAGTGCCTCTGCATCCAAAGACGCAGAGGCACGAAAATACACATAGAAAATGTAAGCTGTGCGATCCTCGGCAGGACGGCACAAGCCGTTTACTTTCTCCTGCGGTCTTTGGATAACAAAGAGATTATATCAAAAGTCTACTGGACTGTCAATATAATTTTTTGTGTTTTTGAGAAAATTAGTTGTTTGTCAGCTTAGCGGGGTTGACCTTGACGCCAGGGCCCATTGTGGAAGCGACGACGCAGCTGCGGATGTACTGACCCTTAGCAGCGGCGGGCTTAGCCTTGACGATAGCGCCCAGCAGAGCGTTGAAGTTTTCGACCAGCTTCTCACGGCCAAAGGAGACCTTGCCCAGGGGGCAGTGGATGATGTTGGTCTTGTCCAGGCGGTACTCGATACGACCGGCCTTGGACTCGTTGATAGCCTTTGTAACGTCCATTGTGACGGTACCAGCCTTGGGGTTGGGCATCAGACCCTTGGGACCCAGGACGCGGCCCAGACGGCCGACAACACCCATCATATCAGGTGTAGCGATGACGACTTCGTAATCGAAGAAGTTCTCGCTCTGGATCTTCTGGACCATGTCCATCTCGCCGACATAGTCAGCACCGGCAGCACGTGCTTCCTCAGCCTTGTCGCCCTTAGCGAAGACCAGGACGCGAACCTGCTTACCTGTACCGTTGGGCAGGACGATGGAGCCACGGACCTGCTGGTCAGCATGACGGGAGTCGACGCCGAGCTTGACATGAACTTCGACTGTTTCGTCGAACTTAGCCTTAGCTGTCTGCAGCATGACGTCGATAGCTTCCTCTGTATCGTGAAGCTTTGTGCGATCAAAAAGTTTAGCGCTTTCTACGTAGTTCTTACCTCTGCGCATGATTGTTTTTCCTCCTCATAGTGGTTTTTCGGAATAATCCTCCCACATAGCGGCTTCTGTGTTTTATGCCGCGATAAAAAATGTTATTGGTTGGTTTGGGGCCGGGGAGCTGAAATTACTCGCCGACGACGACGCCCATGGAGCGGGCTGTACCAGCGATCATGCTCATAGCTGCCTCCAGGCTAGCTGCGTTCAGGTCACGCATCTTGAGCTCGGCGATCTTCTGGACATCTTCCTTCGAGATTGTAGCGACCTTTGTCTTGTTGGGAACGCCGGAACCGCTCTCGATGTTGCATGCCTTCTTGATCAGGACAGCTGCAGGGGGAGTCTTTGTAACAAATGTAAAGGACTTGTCGGCGTAAACTGTGATAACAACGGGGATAATGAGACCGACGTCGTTCTTTGTACGCTCGTTGAATTCCTTTGTGAATGCCATGATGTTGACACCGTGCTGACCCAGAGCAGGACCAACAGGGGGAGCAGGAGTTGCCTTACCTGCGGGGATCTGAAGCTTAATGAGACCTGTTACTTTCTGTGCCACTTTCGTTGCACCTCCTATAATAAATGTGGTAAATGTGGGCTGTTAACCCTCCCACTTTCCAAAACGGCGCTCTCTTTACTTCTTGAGAGAAGCGACCTGATTGAAACTGAGTTCGACGGGAGTCTCTCGGCCGAACATGGAAACATTGACCATGACGGTTCCCTTGGGAAGAGAGATCTCGGTGACCGTACCAATGCTGCCGTCAAAGGGTCCGTCGATGACCTTGACGCTGTCGCCGACCGCGTAGGAGAGCTTGACCTCGATGGTCTCGACGCCCAGGGCGGCGATCTCCTTCTCGGTGAGGGGGACGGGCTTGGATTCGGGGCCGACAAAAGATGTGACGCCGCGTGTGTTGCGGATGATATACCAGCTTTCGTCGTTCATATACATTTTGACAAGTACATAACCGGGGAAGAGCTTGCGCTCGACTTCGCGTGTACCTGCGTCGCTGACCTCTGTGACAGTCTCCATAGGGATTCTGACATCACAGATGAGCTCCTGAAGATTACGATTTTTTACGGTCTTCTGGATCGTATCGGCTACTTTCTTTTCATAGCCGGAGTATGTGTGAACCACATACCATTTTGCACCTTCAGACATAACGTTCTCCCTTTTAGATCAGCTTGACCAGTGTGTCACGGACGAAACCGAAGCTGACGTCCAGGACATAAACCAGGATCATAACAGCAATGGCGAAACCGATGACGACCAGTGTGTTGTTGATTACGTGCTTGCGGGAAGGCCAGACGATCTTCTTGCATTCGCTCTTGAAGTCTCTGAACCACTTGGAAACGGTCTGACCGGCGCGGGCGAAGAAACCAGGCTTGTTTTCGGCCTTCTTCTCGACCTTTTTCTGCTCAGACATGTTGCACCTCTTTTTTCTTAACTGTACCAGATCGACTTACTTGGTCTCTCTGTGTGCTGTGTGCTTCTTGCAGTGAGGGCAGTACTTGTTCATCTCGAGACGATCAGGATCGTTCTTCTTGTTCTTCATACTGTCGTAGTTTCTCTGCTTGCATTCTGTGCAGGCAAGTGTGATTTTAACTCGCATTGTTGCGGCACCTCCTTAATTTTTTGTTGCCTCCCTGAGAGGTCGGCCTGTTTTCAGACACAAAAAAAAGACCTTCACAGGTGACTCCAATATACCATGGAGACGCCTAAAGGTCAAGATGTCAAATTGCATAGCTTTTTTTCGGGAAATGCCAGCTTTTCTCTGCCATTTTCACAACATCTGTGCTATACTTTTACACAGGTAACGCACAGTCTTTGCACAGGCATAAAACCTGCAAACCGAAAGGACATTCAGTATAATGCAATTCTGCGAAAAAGTCAACCATCAATTTTCCAAATCCCTTCTCCCCCGCCGGGATGATACCGGAAACAAGGGCAGCTTCGGCACTCTGCTTTCGATCTGCGGTGCGCGGGATATGCCCGGTGCTGCCCTGCTCTCGGGGCAGGCGGCGCTGCGCTGCGGCGTCGGTCTGCTGGCGCTGGCAGGCCCCGAAAGTGTACGCCGTGCGGCAGCTGTCGTGCTGCCCGAAGCCGTACAGCTGCCCATGGAGGAAAACCGCGAGGGCCTGATGACCGCCGAATACTATGAACGCAGCATCGCCGGCTATACCCGGGCCAAAGCCATTCTCTTCGGCTGCGGCATCGGCCGCGGAGCTTCGGTGGGCGGTATTCTGACCCGTCTGCTCAACCGCGACAGCCGCCCTATGGTCATCGATGCCGACGGCCTCTTTGCCCTGCAGCAGAGCAATCCCCGCGCCGTCTTCGACCGTCCGGTCGTGCTGACGCCCCATATGGGCGAAATGGCCCGCCTGACCGGCTGGGATATTCCCTATATAAAGGAACACCGTGCCGACTGCGCACGGGCGCTGGCCAGGGAAAAGAATGCCGTTGTTGTGCTCAAGGATCACATCACCCTCATCGCCGCACCCGATGGCCGCACATGGCTGCTGGAGGCCCCCAACAGCGGCATGGCCAAGGGCGGCAGCGGCGATGTTCTGGCCGGCTGCATCGCATCCTTCCTGGCCCAGGGCCTGCCTGCCGAACAGGGTGCCTGCCTGGGTGTGTGGATCCACAGCCGCGCCGGTGCGCTGGCCGCCCGGAAATACGGCAGGACCGCCATGCTGCCGCGGGATATTCTGGAATCCATCCCGGCCGCCATCCTGGAGCTGGAATCGCCCGATACCTTCTGTGAAACCAATATATAGATATAAAGGAGAACCCGTTATGAAGATTCGTGATCTCGAGACCCCTGCACTGGTCGTGCAGCAGGACAAGATGGAACGCAACCTCAGCCGCATGATGATGCTGCTGGCCGGCAAAAAGCCCAAGCTGCGTCCCCATTACAAGACCCACAAGAGCCCCCACATTGCCGCCATGCAGATCGCCGCCGGCGCCAAGGGCATCACCTGCTCCAAGCTCTCGGAGGCCGAGGACCTGGCCGATTACGGCATCCACGACATCCTGATCGCCAATCAGGTTGTCCAGCCCCAGAAGATCGCCCGCCTGGCCTATCTGGCCGGCCGCTGCCACCTGACCGTCTGCGTCGACGATATCGAAAATGCCCGCGCCCTCTCCCATGCCGCTGCGCTGGCCGGCACCACCATTCACTGCTATATCGAACTGGAGCTGGGTATGCGCCGCTGCGGCATCGACGATTTCGAAAGCTTCTATCACCTGGCCCAGACCATCGACGGTCTGCCCGGCCTGAGCTACGACGGCATCCAGGCCTATGCCGGCAATCTGTCCCACGAATACGACAAAAATCTGCGCGAGGTGACCACTGCCGAAAACGAGCAGCGTCTGCGCGAGCTGATCACCTATCTGGAAGCCCGCGGCGTCCGCAGCCGCGAGGTCAGCGGCGGTTCGACCGGCACAGCCTATCTCAAGGCCGGTTCGAAGATCTATACCGAGCTGCAGGCCGGTTCCTTTATGTTTATGGACTGCGCCTACGACCGCATGCATGTCGGCTTTGAGAATGCCCTCTATGCCGTCTGCACCGTCATTTCGGCAGGCCCCGGCCGCTTCGTCATCGACGCCGGCGTCAAGAGCCTGTCGCCCGATCAGGATCTGCCCCGCGTGGTTGGTTTCGAAGCCGACGCTGTATCCCTCAGCGAAGAACACACCGCCTTCTACGGCAAGCATGATTTCAAGGTAGGCGATACCGTGCTGGTCATTCCCGGCCATTGCTGCGCCACCGTCAATCTCTATGATCATCTGCATTTCGTCCGCGGCGGCGAGCTGAGCCCCGAGATGGAGATCTTCCAGAAGCGCGCCGTTGTCAGCCGCGGCAAGGCACAGTAATCCCCCTCCGCATTGTCCATCCAGAATCATATAAGCCCTGTCCGGCAGCTGTATCCGGACAGGGCTTTTCTTCTAACTATATAGTTTATCATAAAAAGCAACGCTTTTCAAAGGCAGATATCACCGAAAAAGCCTATGGGTTTTATGGTGAAAAGTTCACGAAAATCGGCAAAAATGATTTTCACCTTTGCGAAGTTCCTGTAAAAATGCTAAAATATTGTTATAATCAGAATAGGAGAAAACCAAATATGAAACGCATCAAAGCCGCCTGCCTGCTGCAGACCGTACACTTCCAGCTCAAGGACAATCTGGGCCACTCGGCCGCTGTCAAAAATGTGCAGGAAGAATACGCCTCTTACAAGCAGCGTTTGGAGCGCACCCGCACCCAGTACCGCATCGACCGCGAGGAAGTATTGCCCGACGGCTCGATCCTCATCGAGATCCGCAAGCAGTACAACAATCACGACTGCGGCGACTACATGGAGCAGGATTGATCCCGTTCAGTCACCGTCAGAAGGAGGAAGCACCTGTGTTCAAGATTGGAGACCGCGTCATTTACGGCAGTTCCGGCGTATGTGACGTCACCGATATCTCGACCATCAACATCGATGGCATCCCCAAGGATAAGCTCTATTATATCCTTTGCCCCTACGGCAAGAATGAGAGCTTCATTTATGCCCCTGTGGAGAACTGCAAGGTGGTCATGCGCAAGGTGCTGACCCTTGCCGAAGCCGAAGCCCTCATTGCCGAGATCCCTGCCCTGGAGCCTGTGGAGGCTGGCACCGACAAGCAGCGCGAACAGCTTTACCGCGAATGTATCAAGAGCTGCGACTGCCGCCGTCTGATCGCCGTCATTAAGACCCTGTGGCTCCGCAGCCAGGATCGCATCAAGACCGGCAAGAAGATCTCGGCTCTCGACGAACGATACCTCAAGCTGGCCGAAGACGCCCTTTACGGCGAGCTGGCGCTGGCCCTCGGATTGGAAAAGAGCGCCGTCGGCCCCCATATCCAGCGCTGCATGGAAGCCATGCTGCAGGTATGATCACTGCCATTTAATTTACCCCCTATGATAGAAAAAGACGCAAGGCTTTTAGCCCTGCGTCTTTTTTTATTGCCCTCTGTCCGGGATAAGTATTATTCACGCACAGGATGTATGCTCAAATCATCAAACAATCCGTCCCGGATGACGACCTTATCACCGATCGCCAATTCTTCACCTGTTGCAACATAAGAAAGATAGTCTTCAACAAGTGTTACTCT
>JAFQKM010000164.1 GCA_017396925.1 Clostridia bacterium | reverse complement strand
TTGACATTTGAAGAGCTCAAGGAAAAGGCAAATGATCTGCCCCGCGAGCCGGGCGTCTACATCATGAAGGACGAGACCGATGCGGTCATCTATGTCGGCAAGGCCAAAAGCCTTAAAAACCGCGTCAGCCAGTATTTTGCCAATCTGGCCTCCCATACGGCCAAGACCCGGCAGATGGTGTCGAAGATCGATCATTTCGAGACCATCTTTGCAGGCTCGGAATTCGAGGCCCTGCTGCTGGAAAACACCCTGATCAAAAAATACAAGCCCAAATACAACATCCTGCTCAAGGACGACAAGGGCTATCCCTTTGTGGCCATCGGCAAGGGCGACTATCCCAGGTTCACCATCGAGGCCACCGTCAAGGACCGCGAGCTGGAATACTACGGCCCCTACGGCGCCCGCGGCTCGGCCAAGGCGGCCATCGAGATGCTGCAGCAGACCTTCCTGCTGCCCACCTGCAGCCGCGTCTTTCCCCGAGACATCGGCAAGGAACGCCCCTGCCTGCGCTTTCAGATGAAAAAATGCTGCGGCGTCTGCACCGGCAGGGTCTCGCCCGAGGAATACAAGGGCCTCATCGACCAGTGCCGCGCCCTGCTCAAGGGGGGCGGACAGGATCTGGAAAAGCAGCTGACCGCCGAGATGGAGCGGTATGCCGAAGAGCTGGAGTTTGAAAAGGCCGCTGCCTGCCGCGACCGCATCCGCAACCTGCAGAAGATGGGCCTGCGCCACACCGTCACGGGCGGCCGCCTCTCCGACCGCGATGCCCTGGCCTTTGCCACCCTGGGCACACGCTCCTGCATCGCCCTGCTCTCCTTTGTGCAGGGCAACCTGATCGACAAGCAGCTGACCTTCTTCGACGGCCTGGAGGAAGCCGATATGCCCGACGCCGTCGAAAGCTATATCAAGCAGTATTATGCCATCTTCCGCAGCGCGCCCAAAGAGATCCTGCTGGCGGCGCCGCTGGAGGATGCCGAGCCGCTGGAGCAGTATCTTTCGGGCCTGCGCGGCAGCAAGGTCACCATCTCCTGCCCCCGGCGCGGCGAACGCCTGCGGCAGGTCGGTCTGGCCGAGAGCAACGCAAAGCTCGAGCTGGAGACCCTCGAGCAGCGGGAGCAGAAGTCGAAAAAGCTGCTCGAGCAGCTGGCCGATATGGTGGGCATGGAGCATCTGCCCGATCGCATCGAGGCCTATGATATCTCCAATACGGCAGGCGACCTGCCGGTAGCCTCCATGACGGTTTTCGTCGACGGCAAGCCCAGCAAAAAGGATTATAAGAAATACAAGATCAAGACCGCCCTCGGCGGCGACGACTACGGCGCCATGGCCGAGGTCATCGGCCGCAGGCTCGACCGTGCTCTGAGCGGCGACGAGGGATTTCTGCCGCTGCCCGATCTGTTTCTGATCGACGGCGGACGGGGCCAGACCCGTGTGGCCCGCGAGCAGCTGCTGCAGCGCGGCCTTTCCATTCCGGTCTACGGTATGGTCAAGGACGACCACCACCGCACCCGTGCACTGGTCGACGACGAGGGCCGGGAGATCGGCATTATGGCCACGCCCCCCATCTTTGCCTTCATCGGCCGCATTCAGGAAGAGACCCACCGTTTTGCCATCGAGTTCCATCGCGAGCGCCGCAGCAAGCAGATGCGGAAGAGCCAGCTGGACGACATCGAGGGTCTGGGGCCGGCACGCCGCAAAAAGCTGCTCGACCGGTTCGGCACCATCAAGGCCATCAAGGCCGCCGACATCGAAGACATTGCCGCCGTCGTTCCCCGTGCGGTGGCCGAAAATATCAAAAGAAAGCTTGGTGAATAGCGATGCGCATCATCAGCGGACGGCTGCGCGGCAAGGCGCTGGAGCCGCCCAAGGGCATGACCACCCGTCCCACCACCGATAAGGTCAAGGAATCCATTTTCAATATCATCCAGTTCGATCTGCCCGAGGCAAGGGTGCTCGATCTGTTTGCCGGCTCGGGCCAGCTGGGCCTCGAGGCCATTTCCCGCGGCGCAGCTTCCTGCGTCTTTGTCGAGCGCGACCGTGCATCGGCCGCCGCCGTCGAGAAAAATCTGCGCGCCTGCGGTCTGCAGCCCGGCGAGGGCCGCCTCTATAAGGGAGACGCCTTTTCCTTCCTGGCTGCCCAGCAGCCCCACAGCTACGACATCATCCTGCTCGACCCGCCCTATGGCGGCGAGCTGCTGCGCCATGCCCTTGCCGACATCGCGAAGTTTGACATCCTGGCCGAGGATGGTATAATTGTATGTGAAAAAGCGCCCGAAGACGTCATAGAACCGCTGCCTGCGGGCTATGCGCTGCTTCGCGAATACAAATACGGGCAGATCATGCTGTGCAAGGTCGCCCGTGCCCGTGACGAAGAGGAGGAAGACCAGTGAAGATCGCCGTCGTTCCCGGCAGCTTTGATCCGCTGACCTGCGGCCATGTCGATCTGGTGCGCCGCGCCGCAAAAATGTTCGACAAGGTCTATGTGGTCGCCATGATCAACGACCAGAAGACCTATACCTTTACAAATGAAGAACGCCTCGACATCATGCGCAGCGATCTGGCCGGCATTCCCAATGTTACCGTTGAGTTTTCCGACGGAATGCTGTATGATTATCTTACCGAAAAGGGCGCCTGTGCCATCGTAAAGGGCATCCGCAACCCCGAAGACACCGATTACGAGATCTTCATGGCCAATTTCAACCGCGTACACTGCCCGGCAGCCGATACCATCCTGCTGCCCCCGCGCCACGGCTTCGAGAAGATCAGCTCGTCCTATGTCAAGGAGCGCTGCCGCAAGGGCCTCTCGCTGGAGGGCCTGGTCACCAAGCGCACGGCGCAAATGCTTTCGAAAAAAATGGAGGTTTAAAATAATGGCTGGAAATGTAATTGACGAACTGGTAAATACCCTGTATGAGACCATTGACGACGCACCTGCCGTTCCCCTGAGCAGCAAGTGCATCATCGAGCGCGAAAAGGCCCTCGATATTCTGGAAGAGATCCGCGCCAATCTGCCCGGCGAGCTCAAGATGGCCAGCGAGATCGTTGAAAAGCGCAAGGACTTCATCGACGCCGGCAAGCGTGAATACGACTCCAAGGTCAAGCAGGCCGAGGAAGTTGCCAAGCAGAAGGTCAACGAGCACGAGCTGGTTCAGGAGGCCCGCAAGCGCGCTGCCGAGATCATCGCCAACGCCGAGAGCCGCTCCAAGGAGCTCATGCGTGCAGCCGCCGCCTACTGCGACGACGCCATCAAGCGCACCGAGGTATCGGTCGACGAGACCCTCGAGCAGATCAAGAACACACGCACACAGTTCCTCAACGCAATGAAGGAATACAAATAAGCGAAAATACAGCAAAAGCCGTCCGGCAGATCGCCGGGCGGCTTTTCTTCTGTCTGTGGAAAGTACAAATACAGAACATCTGTTCTAAAATTGGAAATGGGCGAAAAATCGACAGAAAAACCCCTTTTTTCCCATGTAAAAATTCACATTCTGCTATTGCAAAATGTGGGGTCGAAAGCTATAATGTAACTATATGAACCCATTTGGTGGGGGAGTGTGTCATTTCGTGGTGATTTGGTGGAGGTGAGGCCAAATGAGAGGTGAATATCTGCATTCGGTCGACGCCAAGGGTCGTATGATCTTTCCTGCCAAGCTGCGCGAAGAACTGGGCGAGGGCTTTGTCATCTTCAAGGGCCTCGACGGCTGCATCTGCGTCTACTCCAAGGAAGACTGGGATGCCTTTGAAAAGAAGATCGCCGGCCTGCCGGTCGCCAAGGCCCGCAAGCTCCAGCGCTTCTATTCGGCCAACTACCCCTGCGAGCCCGACGGACAGGGCCGCATCCTCATCCCCCAGAGCCTGCGTGATTACGCCGGCATCCAGAAGGACGTTGTGGTCGCCGGTATCCAGCGCCGTGCCGAGATCTGGGATGTGGAAAGATGGAGAGCCTATAACGAAGAACTGACCAGCGACGAGATCGCCGAACTGATGCAGGAGGAAGAGATCTAAAATGGAATTTGCACACGTTTCCGTCCTGCCCGGCGAATGCATGGACGGCCTCAATATCAAGCCCGACGGCATTTATGTCGACGGCACCACCGGCGGCGGCGGACATTCCTATCTGATCGCC
Source organism: Clostridia bacterium (assembly GCA_017396925.1). Classification (GTDB taxonomy): domain Bacteria; phylum Bacillota; class Clostridia; order Oscillospirales; family Butyricicoccaceae; genus RGIG1902. The sequence goes on along the minus strand of JAFQKM010000164.1, from coordinate 2,258 downwards.
TCGCAGCTGTCCGACAAGGGCCGCCTGATCTGCATCGACCGCGACGACGACGCCCTGGCCGCTGCCTCGGCACGCCTTGCGCCGCTGGGCAAGAATATTACCTTTGTAAAAAATAATTTTAGCAGAATCAAAGACGTTTTGGAAGAGCTGGACATCGAAAAGATCGATGGTATTCTGTTCGACCTGGGTGTTTCCAGCTATCAGCTGGACAATGGCGAGCGCGGCTTTTCCTATATGACCGATGCCCCCCTCGATATGCGTATGGACCGTCAGCAGCCCCTGACCGCCCGTGAAGTGGTCAATACCTACAGCCGCGACGACCTAAAGCGCATCATCAAGGACTATGGCGAAGAGCGCTATGCCGGTCCCATTGCCGCGGCCATCTGCCGCCGCAGGGAAGAGCAGCCCATCGAGACCACGCTGGAGCTGACCGACATCATCAAGAGCGCCATGCCTGCCGCCGCCAAGCGCGAAAAGCAGCATCCCGCCAAGCGTACCTTCCAGGCCATCCGCATCGAGGTCAATTCCGAGCTGAGCTCGGTCGAGCAGGCTATGGGCGATTCGATCGCCTGCCTCGCACCCGGCGGACGCATTGCCGTCATCTCCTTCCATTCGCTGGAGGACCGACTGGTCAAGCGCGCCTTTGCCGCCGCAGCCCAGGGCTGCACCTGCCCCAAGAGCTTCCCGGTCTGCATCTGCGGCAACAAGCCCAAGATCAAGCTGATCTCCAGAGGCGTCATCACCGCCACCGAGGAAGAACTCGAGCAGAACCCCCGCTCCCGCAGCGCCAAGCTGCGCGTAGCCGAAAAGCTGTAGGAAAGACAGCTTACCAAGAGAAGAAGAAAGATTTTTGGATATAGATCCCGCCCCCGCAGGGGCAAGAAAGGTGTGTGAAGAGCGATGGCCTATACAGCACAGGCAGTCGAGCGATCCTACGATGTCGACGTAGAGATCGGCCGCGTATCCGGCCCTGAATTGACGGCATTGCCCGAAAATAAAAATATCAAGCGTCCCGCCCCCAAAAAGGCGCCCTACTTCAAGTATGCCGTGCTGTGTGCCTGCGTATTTGCCGCGCTCATGTGCATCCTGACCAGCTACAACCGTGTCAACGAGCTGACCACAGCCGCTGCCGCCCTGGAGAATCAGCTGGTCGAGCTGGAGAGCACCGCAAACGCCCTCAATGCCAAGAAGGAACAGCGCTTTAATCTGGCCTACGTCGAAGACGTGGCCGTCAATCAGCTGGGTATGGTCAAGCTGGACAAGAACCAGATCACCTATGTGGCCATCTCCAACCCCGAAAAGATCACCGTCGCTGCCAACGACACAGAAAGTACCCCGGGTCTGGTCGCAGGCATCGTCAAGAGCTTTAACGCCGTCGTGGAATATCTCAACTGATCCGGCGATATAAATGAATGCGGCCCTTTCCGGGCACGCGGAGTAACTTTGACCGAGGAGTGAGGAATGGCCGCCCGATGCAGCCGTTCCTTGCTCCGGTTTTTTCATTGGACCAATCCCTCGGAGGAACTATGCAGAGAAAAGCCGACCGCAGCATGCGCCGCAGGCTGCTTTTTGTCGCCGCTGTGTTCGGCGTCTTATGTTTTTGTGTACTGGCCGGCAGGATCTTTTACCTGCAGGTCGCCAAGTTTGAAGAATATCAGCAGATGGCGGTCAGCCAGCAGACCCGCGATACGGTCATCGAGGCCAATCGCGGCACCATCTACGACCGCAATATGAAGCCGCTGGCCATCAGCGCCGGCACCGAGATGGTCACCATCGAGGCTTCCAAGCTGGAAGACGATACATTGATCCCCGTCATTGCCCAGAACCTCAGCGAGATCCTCGATCTGGAATACGAGGATGTTCTGGCCATCGTCGAAAAGAAGGCCACCTATGCCGTTGTCAAGCGCAAGGTCGAAAAGGATGTGGCCGACGAGGTCCGTGCCTTCTGCGACGAATACAAGCTCAACAGCGTCATCTATATGCACGCCGACACCACTCGTTATTACCCCTACGGCAACTTCCTGTCCCACACGCTGGGCTTTGTCGGCGCCGACAATCAGGGCCTCTATGGCCTTGAAGCCTATTATGACGACGAGCTGAGCGGCATCGACGGCCGCGTCGTCAAGGCGGCCAACGCCGAGGGCGGCGAGATGCCCTTTGATTATGAGATGTACTACGAGGCCCAGGACGGCAACAGCCTTGTCCTGACCATCGACGAGGTCGTTCAGCACTATCTGGAAAAGAACCTCGAAACCGCC
>JAFQKM010000163.1 GCA_017396925.1 Clostridia bacterium | reverse complement strand
GTCGTCCAGTCGGTATCCGCCGCAGGTGCGGCGCTGATTTCCAGGCGATTCATTCGCCGGAAATCTATGAAATGCAAAGGGGTCCCTGCAAAATCTGTAGATTTTGTGGGGAACTGGACGACATACAGACTGGCCGGTGAAACTCTGGAAAAGATGGCCAGAGGGGAATAAACGGAAGGTTCTTCTGTAAAGAGTCGTCCAGTCGGTATCCGCCGCAGGTGCGGCGCTGATTTCCAGGCGATTCATTACCCCTCGACTTTAAAACTCCGACCCCTTTTTGTAAGGGGTCTTTTTTTATGCTATCTTACAGTCAACGGCTATGTGAGCGCTTCCTTCTAAAAAACTGATCTGTATTGTTGCCAGTGTTCACGCTTTCCGTTATCCGGGAGAGGTGTGCACCTCTCCCGGCCTGATCTGAAATCCGATTTTTAATCATAATCAACACGCCTGAAAGGAGGCCCCGCTCGATAGGATGATCTGTACAAATACAAAAACATACGAGGCAGAAAAGCTGCTGCTCCGCCGCAAGGGCAGACTGATCGTCGAAGAGGGCGAGTGGATGCCTCTGCGCAGCGGCGTTCTGGGTGCGCTGGCTGCCAATGTCACCCGCTGGGGCTACTGCTTCGGCCCCGAACTGCTGGCCATTCTGGAAACATGGAGCGACAATCAGCTTGTGCTGTGGAGCAATCGCCTCTTCTCCATGCTGCGCGAGCTGACCGGCGACGATGTGGAATACGAGCCCTTCTATCCCAACTTCCCCCGTCAGGTCATGAACGCGTCCTGCGTCGAGCTCTACATCAATGCCCTGATCCACTATGCCACCGAAGGCACATGGCTGCCCGATTATCCCGAAGTCATGCGTCCGCTGCTGGAGGATCAGCCCCGCCTTAAGGTGTTGGAGGTCGGCACAGAAGAGGATCTGCTGGCCATCGCCGGCGATATGCTCATGGCCCGCGTCCCCCTGGCGCCCCTCGACCGTGTCGAGCTGGAGGCCATTCTTCGCGCCATGCCCGGCTCCTTTGTCCATTTTTCCGAGGATATCCCCTGCAAGGAAAATCTGGCGCTGGCCGGCAGGCTGTGCATGGCCATTCACGGTACGGTCGCGCCCATGGCCCACTGCTTCCGCAATGCCACCGATGTTCTGCGTCTGGCGGTGGCCCTGTCGAACGGCGACGCCAGCCTGGGCATTCCCTGCCGTTTCCGCGCCTTTTCGCGCGCCGTACGCCGCATGCTGCTGGGCCTGCTGGAGAACTGCGGCGACATCGAGGCCGATATGGCCCGATGGGAGAGCCGCTGGCTCCGCTTGGGTGAACGCCTGCACCCCGGCGAATATGGGAAGGATTTCCCCAAGGCGTATGCCGCCTTCCGCAAGCTCCGTGAAGGGGAAAAGATCCGGAGCTGGAACGGCCGCATCGAGATCCTGCTGGAGCAGGGCAGATATCTCGAAGCCGCCCGTTGGCTGGCGGCACGTCCCGGCGAGTTTGCCCGCCGCCTGGATCTGCTGCTGCGCAAGGCAGATGCAGAGACACAGCAGGCCATCCTCGAGCTGTTTGCCGGCTACGCTTCCGGCGCCTCCACTATGGTCCTGCTGCAGCTGCGCCAGCATCTGGAGAATCGCCCCTCCATCGAAAGCCGTCTGGTTTTCCCCAAGGGCGCCGCAGCCCGTGCCTACCGTCTGGAGGCTGAACTTCCTCCGATAGACGAGGCGGTTTGCCGCAAGGCCATGGCCATCTGCGAGGATGCCCTGCGCAGCAAGTATGCCGAACGTACCCCGTTGGGTAAGGTTTGGATCGATCCTGCCCTCCGCGGCTATTATGTGCCCTTCGGTATGCGCAATGCCTCCAAGGGCCTGCGCACACTGGTACGCGGCAGCCGCATCCCGTTGGAGGAAAGCTGCCGTACCATCCGCGCCTTCATCTGGTGGAAGAACGGCAGCTCCCGCACCGACATCGACCTGTCCTGCGCCCTCTTTGACGAGCGTTGGGGCAATGCCGGCCATCTCTCCTACACCAATCTGCAGGAGAGCGGCATCAACAGTTGCCACAGCGGCGATGTCATCAGTGCCCCCAAGGGTGCCTGCGAGTTTATCGACATCGATGTCGATCAGGCGGCAAAGGCCGGCGTGCGCTATCTGGCCTTCAATATCTTCTCCTACAGCGCCCAGCCCTTCGACACCCTGCCCGAGTGCCGTATGGGCTGGATGGCCCGCAGCAAGCCCGGGTCGGGAGAAGTTTTCGAGCCCTCCACCGTCCGCGACCGCATCGACATCCGCAGCCACAGCTGCAGCGGCCTGATGATGCTGGTCGATACCTTCGAGCGTTGCGTCATCTGGTGCGATCTGGAGATGGCGGCCGAGGACCACCTGGGCGGCATCAATATCGAGAGCAATCGCGCAGCCGTCTGGGAGATCTGCAGCTCGATCGCCGAAGATCGCCGTCCCGACCTCTATACCCTCTTCCGTCTCCACGCCGAAGCCCGCGGCGAACTGGTCGAGGAGGAAACCGAGGCCGATATCCGCTTTGCCCCCGACCGCGGCATCACCCCCTTCGATACCGAGGTCATCATGGCGGAGTATATTTAAGGGCATAGAAAACCCCCGTTCCACAGTCTGCGGAACGGGGGTTTCTGTTGGCTCTTTAGAGACAAGTAACCCCCGGCTCTGCCGGGGGCATTAAACTCTTATAGATGGAAAAAGGAGTGCCTCCCATAGTAGAATAGAGCAGGTTCGCCAACCGCACTAACACTAAAGGAGGCAGTCAAATGAATGACATCAATAGTTTATCGCACAG
>JAFQKM010000162.1 GCA_017396925.1 Clostridia bacterium | reverse complement strand
CTTCCGTCTGGGCCACATGGGCAACGCCACCGTCAACGAGCTGATCGTCGCTCTGTCGTCGGTCGAGCGTGCGCTGATCGCCTGCGGTGCTCCCGTCGAGCCCGGCAAGGCTGTCGGCACCTTCATGGCCGAGCTGAACAAGTAAGTTTTCCCTTATACATAAGAAAACCGCCCCCTGTGGGGCGGTTTTCTTTTACTGCTGCATAGCGTCTGCCGGATGCCAGCCATAGGCAAAGCGCAGCAGAAGCTTTTCCAGATCTTCCTCCACGCTGCCCTCATCGGCCCAGACATAATGGCGATTGCCGTCGACGGTCACGCCGTCTTTAAAAAGCAGGATCTCCCATGCGCGGCTCTTGTCGGGCTCCCGACCGGCCTGCCCGTAGAGTTTGAACACATAGTGGTCATCGGTCTCGGCATTGCCGGGCGGTGTATCGCTGGGGCGGACGGTTCGTCTGCTCATCCATGTTCTGAAATCGGAAACCGCCGTGGTCGAGGCGCTCTGACCACTGTAGGTATGTGACGCCCAGTTGCAGGTGATCGATGCGTCCTGAATGTGCCAGACGTCGGTATAATACTGCAGTCTGGCCCGGGCAGGTACTGTGGGGAAAAAGCCGGCCAGCCGGTCCTTAAGGCCGCTTTCGGCAGGCTCGTAATATTTTTCGGTCTCGGCCACCAGATCGACAACGCCGATGGTGCCGTCTTCATAAAAATCAAGGCTCATCAGCAGACCGCCGTTTTTCAGCAGACAGATCATACCGGTCAGCCGGATATTGGCGCCCCACAGGCCTTCGCGCTCACGGGGCGGGGTGGTTTTCGTGCCCTGCAGATTTTCCAGCCATACCGTCAGTTCTTCAATGGCGGCCTCATCGCTATCGGGCCGCAGGACATATTCGGGGCTGCCGTCGATCCGAGATGGATGATAAGTGACCTCGTTGGCCGCATCCAGCCGCGCCCGCAGGTCGGGCATGATGTCGTGCAGGACATGCTCGCTATATATGCGCAGCCCGATGCTGCCGATCCAGAAAAATCCCACGATCAACGCCAGCAGGATCATTTTCTTTTTATGGGTCATCGATAAGGCCTCCTTTCAGGGGGTCAATCTTTCCATTTTGTCCGCAGTGCGCTCAAATCGGTATAGCTATCCGCCGGGAATACCGCTTCCAATGCAGCCCGGTCCAAAGGTTCATTCAAACGATATTTTGCGTAATAATAGGTATCATCTATGTTATAGGCATACAGGAACAAATATGTCCTGTCATAAATCGAAAAGTCCAAGTGCCAATAATCGGTCACCCCGGGAATCTCGCGGAACACCATATTCACACTGTCGCGCGCAACTTCATCCGCATACATTTCTTCCGGAATCTCCGGGATCTGCGTTACTGCGCCAATCTCCGTCAAGGCATCCTTGATGATTTCAAGCGATACATCTGAGATACCCGACTGCATTTGCCAACTGCCGTATTCTTCGGTTGTTTCCCGGGTATACTTGACAGAAGTAATCTCAGCTGCATCCAGATAGGGTGAAAGTACCTCATTCAAAATCGTCGGCACAGGCTGTTCCCAGGGGCCAAAAAGCGCCGACACCTCATCCAGATCATAAGGCCGGTATTCCGGTGTGAAGTCGTAAGTTTTATAATAGCTGCTGTTGTAATACAGGCCGTTCCGACTCAATTCAAGATACTGCGGTACGGTCATACCGGCAAACTGCATCTCAAAATGCATCTGATACTGCGGTCTGAACAGTGGCTCGGCACCGCCCTGCTGCACATAGATCTCGTGCATCCAGTCGTCTACATCCTCCAGCTTTGCAGCAAATGCCACCTGTCCGCTTTTCTGCGGATAACAGTTCTGCACAGCGATCATAGAAGCACTCTCCAATGCATCATACTGCAAATAGTCGGCCAACGGTGCAATGGTCCATGCTGCCGAAAAATGCTCCAGAAGGTCTTTCGGATCAAAATCGGTCGTATAGCAGGCGGTCTCACCATTTCGGCTCAGTTCCACCAGACCCTCTTCCCAAAAACGCAATTCTGCGGGGTTCTCTCCTTCCAGCCACACACGGCAGCTATTGCCCGAGGGCTGCTGCACCGTCGGTGTGAGCATAGCCGGCTCCAGCAGTCTGCACAGACGCTCAATCAGATAATTGCCGGCATCTCCATGGGTCGTTTCCCGCCGCTCTCCGCTGCGGTAGCAATAGGTCTCTTCCTCTTGGATATAGGCTCTGCGGCCGGGTGCAGGCTGTTCTTCATATCCCATGCCGGTGATTTCCGTATGGTTCAGATCGATCAGTTCCCCAAGTGCGACCGGCTCCGCAGGAACTTCTGCCGTTTTATCTTCTCCACAGGCTGTGCAGAAAACTGCCGCAAGCCCCACCGCCAGTATCAGCAGGATCATTTTCTTTTTATGGGTCACAGAGATACCTCCTTCGAAACGCTTTTTTACATTATAACATAACCGTGTTATAATAAATACTGCTTTTAAGCCTATTGAGTTCCCGGTTTTGAACAAAATGAAAACATTCGTATTTTTGCGCCGAATTCGGGAACAATCCAAACAAATCTGCGTCTAACAAATGTACAAAAACGAAAGGAGGCGTATGGATGCGCCGCAAATATATTTCCATTGCACTGCTGATTGCCGCGGCGCTGCTGTGGATCTTCCAAGACTTCACCTATGGCGTGACCTTTATCATGCGCCTCTCGGCCATCGGCTGTGCAGGCCTGGCCTTTATGGTCTTTCTGACCCTGCCCTTTGAACATCCCAAATGGCGAAAGCTGTCCAAACGGCTGCTCAGCGTCATTTTAATCCTGGCCCTGCTGGCCGGCATCTCTTTTGTCTGGATCGAGGCGCTGATCTTTGGCGGTGCCGACGGCAACCCCACAGAGGACGCCGATCTGCTGGTCGTGCTGGGCGCCGGCCTCAACGGCATGGTGCCCTCGGCGGTGCTGACCTCGCGCCTGCGGGTCACCTGTGATTATATGCAGGCTCATCCCGGCTGCGTGGCCATTCTGACCGGCAGCATGGGTCCCAACGAGCTGCGCACCGAAGCCTCGGCCATGGCCGAATATCTGCAGGATCGCGGCATCGATCCCAGCCGCCTCTATCTTGAGGAAGAGGCCCACAACACTGCCCAGAATATCAAGTTTTCGGTGGCGCTGATGGAAGAGATCCCCCTTCCCGATGCCCCCACCGTCATGGTGGTTTCCAACGAGTTTCACCTCTACCGCGCCGAGCGCATCTTCGAGCGGTACGGCATGGATGTCTACAGCCTGCCGGCAGCCACTCCGAAGATCGGCCTGATCCCCCTCAACAGCTATGTCCGCGAATACTGCAGCGTTGTTGTCATGTATATCAAGGATGCGCTGGGGATCGACGAATAACCTTTGCCCACATGTTTCTTTAAATACACCCACCACCACAAATGAACAAAAAGAAAAGGCAGAAGCCGCCGGCGGCTTCTGCCTTTGATTTTATAGGACGCTTAGCGCTTGGGGGCGCGGGGCATCTCCCATGCCTTATGGTCGGTATGCAGCAGCATATGCGACTTGTGGGACAGGGGCGCCTCGAAATACTCCTTGTAGAGCTGAGCGACATCCTTGTTGTAGTGGGAGAAACGGATCTTCGACTTGGAATCGAGGAAATAGAGGGTCTGGCCGCGCTGATAAGCCCGCTCTTCTCCATCGTGGATGGGCTGACCGCCGCCGCCGACACAGCCGCCGGGGCAGGCCATGACTTCGACAAAGTCGTAGTGCGCCTCGCCGCGCTCGATGGCTTCGATCAGTCTTCTGGTGTTGCCCAGACCGCTGACAACCGCTGCACGGACGGTGGCTGCACCGATCTGGATCTCGGCCTCGGTGATGCCGAATGCCTCTGCCTTGGCACGGACGACCTTGAAGGCATCGGGATCGGGATCCTTGCCGGTGACCAGGAAGTGCGCGGTGCGGAGGGCCGCCTCCATAACGCCGCCGGTGGCGCCGAAGATGACGCCGGCGCCCGATGCGGCCTGCATGACGCTGTCGAAGGGGATCTCCTGCAGATTCATGGGATCGATATGGGCCGAACGGATCATACGGTCGAGCTCGCGGGTGGTCAGAACGATGTCGGTATCAAAGCCGGCATATTCACCATTGTAAAGTTCCATGTTGCTCTCGCCCTTCTTGGCGACACAGGGCATGATGGAAATGGTGAAGATATTCTCGGGAGCAACGCCGATCTTCTCGGCGAAATAGGACTTCATTACGGCGCCGAACATCTGCTGGGGCGACTTGGCGGTCGACAGGCAGGAGACCAGATGGGGATACTGCGACTTGATGAAACGGATCCAGCCGGGGCAGCAGGAGGTGAACATGGGACGGTTCTTGGTCTCGCCGGCCAGGAAGCGCTGGAGGAACTCGTTGCCCTCTTCCATAATGGTCAGGTCGGCGGTAAAGACGGTGTCGAAAACATAGTCGGCGCCCATCTGCTTGAGGGCGTCGGCGACCTTGCCGATGGGGGCTTCCTGCGGTGTCAGGCCGAAGGGCTCGCCCCAGGCGGTACGGATGGCAGGCGCGATCTGGAAGATGACCGTCTTCTTGGGATCGGCCAGCGCCTTCCATACGTTTTCGGTATCGTCGCGCTCACGCAGCGCGCCGACGGGGCAGTGGGTGATGCACTGGCCGCAGAGGGCACAGTCGGCATCGGTGATCTTGCGGCCGCCCGAAACGTTGATGGTCGAGATGGTGCCGGTGGATTCCAGCTGCCAGATGCCCAGGCTCTGAACCTTGTCGCAGATATTGACGCAGCGCAGGCACTTGATGCACTTGGCCGAATCGCGGATCAGGGGGAACTTCATATCCCAGGGCTGGCGCTCGATCATCTCTGTATAGGGATTATGCAGGATATTCAGGTCGTTGGCCAGCGTCTGCAGCGAGCAGTTGCCGCTGCGGACACAGGTGGCGCACTTGCAGTCGTGCTGGGAAAGCATGAGCTGGACGGTGCGGCGGCGGTCCAGACGGACCTTGGGACTGTTGGTATAGACCACCATGCCCTCCTTGACAACGTTGTTGCAGGCGGTGACCAGGCGTTCGCTGCCCTCAACTTCGACAACGCAGACGCGGCAGGCCGCAACCTCGTTGATGTCCTTGAGGTAGCAGAGGTGGGGGATGGGGATGCCGGCCTGAGCGGCAGCCTTCATGATGGTGGTACCGTCGGGTACCGTAATTTCCTTGCGGTCAATGGTCAGTGTTACCATAACGTCTTGCGACCTCCTTTAAAGACACCGTAACCAAAGTGGTCGCAGCGCAGGCAGCGGGAAGCCTCCTGGCAGGACTCGCATTCGGTCATGCAGTTTTCCACCGCTTCAAAGTCGTGTACGCGCTCGCCGGCTTCGCGCTCGGTCAGGTCGACACGGCCGCAGGGCTGGTTGTCGCGGTGTTCGGGTTCGGGGATCTCGACGTCACAGGTGATCTCGTGATGGAAGCCGAGATATTCATCAATATTGGCGGCAATGGCCTTGGCCGCCGCAATGGCGCGGATGACCGTGGCCGGACCGGTGGCGCAGTCGCCGCCGGCAAAGACGCCGGGAATGTTGGAGAAGTTGCCGAAACGGCTGGCGCTGATGACGCCTCTTGCAACGGGCACGCCGGCCTGCTGGAAGTGGTCGGTCTCGATGGCCTGACCGATGGCGGCAACGATGACCTGGCAGGGGATAAACTGGTCTTCTTCGCCGTTGGGCTTGACCGATGCACGGCCATCCTTGATGCTGCTGATCATCTGGGGCTTGACCCACAGGCCCTTGAGAACGCCCTTTTCATCGACCTCGATGGCCGAGGGTGCCTTGAGGGTCAGCATCTCGATGCCTTCGGCCGAAGCAGCCTCGATCTCGGCGGGCAGCGCGGTCATATCGGCCATTCTGCGGCGATAGACGCAGCTGACCTTAGAGGCGCCCAGACGCTTGGCGGTGCGGACGGCATCCATGGCAACGTTGCCGCCGCCGATGACGGCGACTTCCAGACCGGTCAGATCGGGAGCGGTGCCGTGGGCGACGTCACGCAGGAACTTGACGGCCGACATAACGCCCTCGGCGTCCTCGTGTTCGAGGCCCAGCGTCTTGCTGGAAGAAGCACCGATGGTGATCAGAACGGCGTCATACTGCTCGCGCAGCTGCTGAATGGTGATGTCGGTGCCGATGCGCATACCGTGCTTGACTTCGATGCCGGTCTCGAGGATGGCCTGGATGTCATCGTCCAGACGGTCCTTGGGCAGGCGATAGTTGGGGATACCGTAGCGGAGCATACCGCCCAGCTTGGGCAGCATCTCGTAGACGGTGACGGCATGGCCCATCAGGCGCAGATAGTAGGCCGAGGTCAGGCCGCCGGGGCCGCCGCCGACAACAGCGATCTTCTTGCCGGTATCGGGTGCGCATTCGGGAGGTGCGACATGGCCGGCCTTGTCGACCGCCACACGCTTGAGGCCGCGGATATTGACAGCGGCGTCGATCATATTACGGCGGCATCTGGCTTCGCAGGGATGCTCGCAGATAAAGGCACAGGTGGTGGGGAAGGGATTGTCCTTACGGATCAGGCGGATGGCGTCTTCATAACGGCCTTCGCCGACCAGTGCGATATAACCGGGAATATCGACGGCGGCGGGGCAGAGGGCAACACAGGGGACCGGCTGGCTGTAGGTACAGCTGCAGCGGCCATCGACAATATGCTGCTCGTAGTCGTCGCGGCAGCCGATCAGGCTCTTGTAAACCATACCGGCAGCTTCATAACCGATGGCACAGTCGGCCGAGTCCATGATCGACAGGGCGGTCTCTTCCATCAGTTTCAGCGTACGTTCGTCGGCACGGCCTTCCAGAACGTCGGATAGCAGGTTGCTCAGCTGGACCAGGCCGATACGGCAGGGTACACACTTACCGCAGGTCTGGGCATGGCACAGCTCGAGGAAAGCCTTGGTGACCGATACGGGGCACAGGCCCGGAGGGCTGGCTTCGATACGGCGTTCAAGGTCTCTGTACAAACCTTCGATGACCAGCTCGGAACGGCCCTTGGTGGGAATTTCAAGTCTGCTCAAGTTATCACCTCATTTATTTTTATACAATCTTTCACAAAATCCGCTTTGCATCTTTATTGTAGTACAGCTCGAATAAATACGCAATAAAAGTTTAATTTTTATCAAAAATTATAGATTTTTTCTATGATTAGGGCGTTTGATAATTCACAATCAAATAATAGGAAATAACTGGAATAGGATTTTTATTTTTATTTTCTTTTCACAAAAACGCGTTTTTTATGGAAATATAAGGATGTATTTTATGCGTTAAAAACAAAACTATGCATATCCGTTGGGAAGACTGTTCCATTTTGTCAAACTGTGCCGCTTTGCCATTGCCTTTTGCGCTTTACCGTTATATAATGGGGGCAGTACCATCAAAATAAAGGCCATGCTGCGGCCACGAAAGAGAGAAAAAATATGAAAATGCTGCATCAGCGCCTGCTGGAGGCCGTTTCCCTCGACCCCGGCAAGCGCGGACTTCTGGAAAACATCCCTGCACCCGATCTGAACAAAGCTGCCGAACTGCTGGAAAATGCCCAGCGCATCGTATTGGTCACCGGCTTCCCCATCACCGGTATGGACATCGGCGAGACCGATGGCCCCATCGGCACCGTTTCGCTGGCTTCGGCCCTGCAGAAGGCCGGCAAGCAGGTGTGGATCGCCACCGACGTCCTGTCCGATCAGATGACCGCCGCCTGCTGCGATGTGCTCAACCTGCGCGGCCAGATGCCCCCCGTCTTTGTGGCCACCATTGACCTCAAGGAGGGCAAGGCAGGCTGCGACGCCCTGCTGGAGCTGGCCAAGCCCGATCTGATCATCACCCTCGAGCGTCCCGGCAAGGGCCGTGACGGCCACTTCCACAATATGCGCGGCCAGTTTATCGACCATATGGCCGCCGATACCGACAGCCTGCTGGAGGCCGGTATTCCGGTCATCTCGATCGGCGACGGCGGCAACGAGCTGGGTATGGGCAATTATTTCGGCATCATCGAGCAGTTTGTCAACCACGGCGCGCTGATCGCTGCCGAAAAGTGCTGCACCGTTCCGCTGGCAGCCGGCATCTCCAACTTCTGGGGCTGGGGTCTGAGCGCCCTGCTGAGCGCCCTTTATAAGAAGGATCTGATGACCACCGCCTTCGAGGAAGAGGCTCTGCTGGAAGCCTGCGTCAAGGCCGGCGGCGTCGACGGCGTCCTCAAGGAGGCCATCCTGTCGGTCGACGGTCTGGCCGGCGGCGGCATCAAAGAGGTCCATGCCCCCATCCGCGCTGCCATGGAAGATTTTTTAAATCGCTGTAAATAAAAAAGATTTTGATTGCCATTTTGGCAAGGATATAGTATAATAAATAACCGAGCTTACCGATACTATTCCGGTAAGTAAATAAAAGTGATCCTTTTTGCCGTACTAGCCGGGGACTTAGCGGCTCCCTGTTGCCTGAAATCCGCTATAGCAGGGGTGATATGTGCGCGTGAGGGAGCTTGTCGACATTGTCTGTCCGTGGAATCGGGTTGTGAGAGATCGGTCCTGCGCAACAGCCTGCTGTGAACCATGTCAGGCGGGGAACCGAGCAGCATTAAGCGGCGTCGGCTGTGTGCCGCAGCCAACCGGTTTTGAGTCCGCTTTTGCCGAAACAGGATGTCTATGGCTTTCGATGCGCAATGTACGGTAAAAAGGATCACTTTTTGTTTAAGCATCGAAAGCCCCCGCCGGCAATCCGGCGTCGATTTTCAGGCGATTCATTCGCCGAAAATCTATGCAATTCATGGGGTCCCCGAAAAATCGAAGATTTTATGGGGCTCTTTCGATGCGTATGTACGGTAAAAAGGATCACTTTTTTGCTATACTGGTTGACGAAACGCTTCGCTGGTTTCGTCATCCCAATTTCCAACAGGGATGAAAAATCCCCGGCGCATGTCCGTGGATTTTTCGTTGTTAAAAGGTATCTTCTATTCTGCTTCTCTACAGGAAACCAGATACTGTTTTAAAAAGGCTTCCCTTGCTTAGGGAAGCTGGCACCCGAAGGGTGACTGATGAGTAGGTTATCAAATTGCGCCGCAGGCACAGGAGGGGGAAAACCTTATGGCCACAAACTTAGCTTTATATCGTAAATACAGGCCCGTTACCTTCGGGCAGGTCGTCGGCCAGAGCAGCATCACCACGGCCCTGTCGGGTCAGGTGGCCTCGGGTAAGGTCTCCCATGCCTATCTGTTCACCGGCACCCGCGGCACCGGCAAGACCACCTGCGCGCGCATTTT
>JAFQKM010000007.1 GCA_017396925.1 Clostridia bacterium | reverse complement strand
GGCTGGCAGCCACCGAAGGCGAGACCGACTGGTCGACCTTCCGCAATTACGGTGGCCTGATCCGTCCCTTCCGCGGTCTGCCCCGGGATTATCCCAACTTCGCCGTCACCGACGAACATCTGCTCCTGGATTTCCCATCGAACAATCCCTACATGGCTGAAAACTATACCATCTATCTGCCGCTGGAGCAGCTGGCCCCGCAGCTGGCCCAGCCGATGGTCGACTGCACGGCCTTTATCTCTGATGCTGTAGAGACCTTCGAGACCTTCCGCGGCACCCCCTGCATACAGAACACCGCCGACAACTATGACCTACTCTGTCTTTTCGGCGACGAAGCCATGGGCGTTCGCCCCTATCGCCTGGCCGACCGGCTGAACCGACCGGCCATCGAGAAGGTCAACGAAAAGCTTGGCGATATCTTCACTGCCCTGCATGATATGCCGATGCCGCAGCCCCTTCTCGATGCCAAGGCGCAGCCCGGCAGCTACAGTTACGCCAGCAGCGCCCTGATGGCCAATCGGGCCTATATCCAGTTTCAGGTTACGGGCTATGTAGGCCGCAGCGGCATAAGCCCCCTTTACCACACCTATGCCCGTATGTTTGACACCGAGACCGGCGAAGCCGTTCCCCTCGGCGCTGTGCTGACCAACCGCGAAGTCGCTCTGGCACAGCTGGCCGATCAAGGCCTGCACATCGATGACCCGGATACCCATTACGGCTGGTATTGCTACGGCCCCGACGGTGAGATCTATATCTGTGCTGAAAACGGCCTGAGCCCGGTCTATACCCTGCGCAGCGGCTTCTTTAACGCCGATGCACTCGAATAACCGAAAGGAGAACCCATTATGAAAAAGCTTTCTGCTCTGCTTGCCCTGCTGCTCTCGATGGCGCTGCTGGCCGGCTGCCATACCGATGCACCCGAGAAGCCCGAAACCAACGATACGCCCGACACACCCGAACAGGAGCAGACCGAGACCGTCGTTGATCCCGAACCGGACACCGAGCCTGAGGCTGTAGAAACCCCCGTCTTCGACGAAAAGACCCTGCCTCTGCTGGATGGCTCAACAGCCACCATTCCCCTTTCCGAGGGCATTGTACAGGCGCTGCTGGGCTATGACGCTGCCGAGGCTCAGGCCTTTGTCAAGCACAATACCACCCATAACGCCTATGTCAATCTGATCGACGGCAAATGCGATCTGATCTTTGTCACCCCGCCTTCGGCCGATGAATATGCCATGATGGATGATTCTGGCCGTAAGTTTGAGGTCGAACGCATCGTCAAGGATGCCTTTGTCTTTATGGTCAACAAGGACAACCCTGTAGAAGATATCTCCCTCGAGGATCTGCAGAAGATCTATAAGGGCGAGATCACCAACTGGAAAGAGCTGGGCGGCAGCGACGAGCCCATCAAGGCCTTCCAGCGCCCCGACAACTCGGGCAGCCAGACGCTGATGTATAAGCTGGTGGTGCCGGCAGACGAGATCGCCCCGGCCCCCACAGAGATGCGCCCCGGCGGCATGGACGATCTGGTCGATGCCGTATCCGACTATGACGAGGGCCTGCACTCCATCGGCTACTCGGTCTATTATTACGCTTCGGGTATGTATACCGACCCCGGTTCCAAAATGATTGCCGTTGACGGCGTCTACCCCACCGACGAGACCATCGCCGACGGCTCCTATCCTCTGACCGACGGCTATTATGCCGTCTACGACGCCGAGCATGGTGAAAACTCCCCGGTCGGCCGGCTGCTGGCATGGCTGCGCTCGGAAAATGGCCAGAAGGTCGCCCAGGCTTCGGGTTATGTCCCTCTGATGCCCCTCAACTGATCTGCATATGGAAAAAGCCGCCCTTTGGGCGGCTTTTTTATTTTATTTGCGATGTTTCTTTGTAAAGTCTGTAAGGGTCATAATGTCCTTACTTACAGCCAGGAAATCGGTACTGTATTGATCTGCGATGGCAAAGGCACAACGCAGCATCTCCTGAAACATACCTGTTTCAACATGACATCCAGCATACATCTGGGTCATGCGGTAGAGGATCTGGCCATCCGAAAGGTCATAGTCGAAGCTGCCATTGACCAGGCCATCATTGGCAACCGCGATCATAACAGCACCATCGCCGCGCTTGTCTTCCGGCACATTAAACGCCATCGGCGAAGTCAGGAGGACTCTGTGGTTTGTGTCGATGCGCAGAATCAATTCGACCGGCAGATTCTTACCGGCGACTGTCATCCTTACAAGATACTCTTCTTCTTTCTTTGTATACTTCAGCTCCAGCTCCTCCATTGATTTGCAGAGCAGTGCATAGGCATCCTCGCGTGTGATCCCTGCAGACGGCGCAGCTTTCTTTTCTGCGGCAGCTCTGGCTTTGGCCTCCGCCTCTGCTTTTGCCTTTGCTTCATCCTCGGCCTTTGCTTTCGCCTCTGCTTCGGCTCTTGCCTTTGCTTCAGCCTTTACCTTTGCTTCGGCTTCGGCCTGCAGACGGCGCTGCTCGGCCTCTTCCTTTTCACGGCGCTTTTTACCAAAAAAGAACATGATGCTCCCCCTATTTCCTGTTGTTCATATATTCGAGAAACTGTTCGATGGTCATCATGCCCTTGTTGAGCATAAAGAACTTATCGTTGTAGTCATCGACGGTCTGGCAGGCACAATGTACAAGATATCTGCAGGCCTCCTCAGAGATGACCATGCCCTCGTAAAACTGCTGAATGCGGAAAACTACTTCTCGCTGGTTTATATCATAGTCGAAATTGCCGTGGATCAGTCTGTAATTGGCCATCGAAACAGCAACTGCCATATCGATCTCTTTGTCGTCTGCTGCCTTGAAAGGCAGTCGGGAATAGATGCCAACGATTTTCGGCTCTTTACGGACACAGATGATCAGCTCCATCGGCAGATCTTCGCCATTCACACCACATCGGATGACCAAGTCTTCCTCGAACTTTTCATATTTCCAGCCCATAGCATCCATGGCTTCACAGAAGGTTTTATAGGTCTGCTCGGCCGAAATCTGATTCCCGCTCTCAGCCATAGCCTTACCATGTTCGGAATTGGCGATTTTTTCGGCCTTAGCGCGGATTTCAGCATCTGTCATAAGACTTCACTCCTTACAATTTGTAATAGCTGTATTTTACTCCTTTACATCATCGCCGTCAATCAGAAAGCCCCGCTTCGGGCATGAAGCGGGGCTTGGATGGATATGCTTATTTCTTTTTACCAAAGATGCGGCTGCGGAACAGGATGACGTTCATCACCGCAAAGAATGCAGCCAGCAGGCCAAAGGTCAGCATAGGCTTGACGGGTGCCAGTGTGGCCAGCAGCATAATGGGGAAGCCGAATACGATGGCCGGGAAGTTCTGATAGACCATGTTGTCGGCGGCCGGGGTGCGAAAATCGCCGTCGATCTCACGAAGGAGAATGACGCCTGTGCTGGCCGTACCGGTCAGCATGCCATACATCATCAGGAACTGCTCTTCGGCATACTCGGGGAACAGCGCCTTGGCCACATAGCGCTCGTAGGCATAGGTAACGATCAGGCCGGAGATGCCGAGGATCAGAATGATGCCCCAATAGTTCTCCAGCATATCGAGACGGATGGCGGCAATACCCGCTGTTACCATGATATCAAAGAACATATTGCTGGTGCGGGTCAGCAGGAAGTTGTTGGTATATTCCTTAACCAGCAGCTTGCTCTTCTTGAAGAGATTCATAACGGCCTTGACCAATGTGGCCGACAAAACGCCCAGCAGGAAGTTGAAGCCATAGACGACCGAGCGCATACCGGGCAGCAGCAGGCCCAGGCCATACATCAGAACATAGGTAAGCAGATAGGCAACGGCAATCAGCGCCAGCTGAATGGTCAGTTTGTCGATACTCTCCTGCATGGGGATCTCATCGTCGCGCTCGATCTCTTCAGCAGTCAGGCGGCGTTCAACAACATTGGCCTTATGCAGCTTGCCGCGCTTTTTCATCAGATTCAGATGGACAACGCCGCCGATCGATGCGCTGAGAAAGCCGAGCGCCGCAATGGTCAGGCCAAATGCTTTGCCGCCGGCAAAGCCATGCTGTGTTTCATAAATATTGCCGTAGTTCAGAGCCTGGCCGGTACCCTGACCGTAACCAAAGGGCAGAAGGATGCCGGCAGCTTCAAAAAAGCCATCCATAACCTTCGCGGCGATCATGGTGATGCCGAAACCGATAACCGCCTGCAGCAGATAGGTGGCAACGGTGGTGACGCCTGTATTGAAGATCTCGGTGGCACGCTTGCCGGTCAGCTTGCCTTCCGAGCTTTTAAAGGTCGAGGCGATAAAGCCCAGCGCCAGACAATGGTAGGTCAGGATCTCGAGGGTCGAGTAACCGTTCTTGCCAAAGATGGGGCACAGAAAGAGCAGATTACCGGTTGCAGCTTTGTAAGCCCAGGCCAGCAGCAGCAGAATACCGCCGCCCAGAACCGATGTGGGGATCAGCGACTCCTGCAGGGGACGAACCCACTTTTTCAGCATATTGGCCACCAGCAGGCTGGCCAGCAGAACGCCGATCAGCAGAAAACTGCCCCATACACTATAATCCCAGAAATTTTCCATCTTCATTCCCCTTCAAGATATTTTTGCTTCGATAGCAGATGTTAACATATTTGAGCGAATTGAAGCGCTTGTCACCCTTGATCTGCAGAACGCGGTCGTTCCAGTAGATGTTGAGCTTATTGCGTCCCATGCAGCTCATGGCGGTCACATCGGCATAGGGCAGTTCCAGCGTCTCCCCTGCCGCTTCAATGACCACACGGTCGCCGTAAAGAGCCAGCTTTGCCTCTTTATACAGAGGCCTTTTATTTTTATAGACAATAACCTCGCTGATATCGGCCACATCCTCGTAGATGGGCGATGCGGTATGAGCCAGGGTGTCAAAGGCATTGATAAAGTCCTTCTGCCAATCGTACCATTCGGTCATGAAACGGAACCGGAAATCAAAGCCGACGCCCTCCAGCTCCTTGGTGGGCAGATAACGAACCTGACGGCCGCAGGTCTTGCATTCGACGATATCGCCGCAGCTCTCAAACCGGGAAAGACCGCAGTGGGGGCAGATATACACAGCGCGCTCGAGATACTCGGCGGTCTGCTTATGGGGGTAGATGCCGCCCGGCTTGCCTTCGTCGACAAAGAGTGCAGCCTCGATGCGCTCGCGGAAGGCTTCGTCGCTGAGCCCCTGATACTGTTCGGGCTCGATAACTTCACGAACATAGGCCTGCATGCTGCCCTTGCGTCGGACATCGCTCCAGCGGGGCTCGACGCCATAGCCGCCTTCAATGCGGAAGATGGCAATGGGCAGACGCAGCTTCTTTGCAAGGCCGACGATGGCCGGATTCATATATTCGGTCTTGCCGCTATAGGTACGGTTGCCCTCCGGAAAAAGAGCAATGGTGCCGCCCTCGCGGGCAACACGGATGCAGTTCATAACAGCCTTTACATCGCCCATCTGCTTGCGGATGGGAATGGGGGCAACCAGAAAGCGGATCAGATCGGAAACCCAGCCCAGCGAGAAGATATCCTCGGTGGCAATATAATAGACGGCCCCTTTGAAAGCCGTTGCCACATAAAACTGATCAAAGGGGGTCTGGTGATTGGAAAGGATCAGATACTGGCGGTCGCCCTGCTCGGCAAAGGGTGTGATCTCACAGCCATAGCGCCACTTGCACAGCAGGCGCAGCATGGGACGGGCCAGATCGGTCAGGATGCGATGGCGCGCCCGCAGCCATTTTTTCTTTTTCGTTTCGGTTTTTTGGGGTGCTGTCTGAACGGACATAACATAGCTCCCATCTTTTTCAGCTATTTCTTATAAATCTTTTCTAAAGTGCATAAACTTTCCGTAAACACGAAGTTACACAAATTGTAGCACATTATATTTAGTCCGTCAAACTTTCTTTCCTTTTTAACGGCTTTTTAGCACCTGCGGCAGCAAAAAAGACCGCCCGAAGGCGGTCTTTTTACAGAATTATGCAGTTTCTTTACCCAATGACAATCTCGGATGCGGTGCGGATATCGCCCTCTTCATCGGCGTCCAGGATGGATACGCGATCGCCGATATCGACCAGAACCGCGGTCTCGCAATTGGAGGCAGCAATGGAATAATACCAGTTCTTGCCGGTCAACTTGAAGTAGTAATAGGAGTTGCCGTTGATGACTGCCGAGCGGATGTCTTCGACAACACCCTTGATTTCATTCTCGGGCTGGGAAGGTGCAGTGACCACACCGTTCTGGGTCAGCAAGCGTGTATACTCCTTTTCGCACTCAGCCACGGTGGCGCCGGTGGAAACCAGATTATACTGCCGGACATTGACCATGGCATAGAGCTTGACCAAGCCCGCGTTGTCCTTAAGTGCCATGAAATAGGTGGGCTCGCCCGACACATTGAGCAGCAGCGGGAAGGTGGCTGTATAGTTCAGATGCTGGACAACACCCTGGGCCGAGTTCATGGCCGAATATTCTTCGGCGCCTGCGCAGGAGTAGTACTTGGCCTCCTTGGTGCGCTCGTTGACCAGGATAAAGCCGACGTTGCTCTGGTCGCCGCCCACCGAAGTGATACCGGTGTAGACATAGACGTCGTCGTTGAGGGCGATATAGTTGTAGCCGTCGGTGGTAACGGTTACACCCTTCTGTCCGAAGATGGAGTTGAGGAAGCCGCCCTGATAGAGGCCGTGATAGTCGTACTGCTCGATGATCAGATCGGCATCATAGATACGGTCGACCCACTGGGGAACCTCTTCATAATATTCATGCTCGCCGGTAATGGCATTGACCATAACAGCACCGTTGACATCGGTACCGCCAAAGAGACCGATGGTCTTTTCGATCTTGGGGCAGATCCAGTAGGGGGTGCCCTCTTCATCGATCTCAAACTTGACGTCATCGAACATGAAGGTGGGATATTTGAAGCGGATATAACGGTAGATATTGCGGAAGAAGAGCTCGTTGTCGGAATACTTCATGCCTTCCGACAGACGCACAACATCAACGCTCTGGTCGACCATATCGACGACGATATAGGCCGGCAGACCGCTGCGGAAGTTGTTGAACCACTTGAAAAAGTCGCCGTATTCCAGAGGGGCAACGCGGACGGGCGCGCCCTTGTAGTTGATCTGAGAATAGGTATCGGAAACCTCAAACTGGGAAACCATGTCGCTCAGTTCACCCAGCTTACGGTCGCCCAGACGCGCAGCCGAAGCGGCATCCAACATGGGAATACGATTGTAGGAGATCTCCTTGACGTCCTCGGTGAAGTCGCCGTCGACCGGCTGCAGCAGTTCGGTATAGCTGGAAGCGCGGAAGATAACGCTGGACATCAGGCTGCCGCCCAGCATGAGCACCAGCAGCAGTACGCACAGAATAAAGGGCAGCAGGCAGGCCTGTTTGATGCTGGAGAAGAACTCGCCCTGCTGGACGAACTTATAGACGCCCGAAGTGACCAGTGCCGTGACGCAATAGACGGCCGACATCAGGAAAAAGAAGCCGTAGAAGTTCTTGTCGTGCAGGTTGATGGCCGGCAGCTCAAAATAGAAATAGACCAGGCCGAAGGCCAGGGTCACCAGCAGGTTGATGGCAATGCGGCCAACCCCGCTTTTATTACGTTTGTTTTCCATATTTCCTCCTTGTTTTCTTTGTTTTGTGTGGATTTGTTATTTATACTGTCACGATTTCATATTTGTTCCACATCATATCATACTTCTATCCCTTCGTCAATTTACCCTTCCCCTTCTCTTGTCAATTTACACTTGTTTTACAGGGCATAAAGTGGTATTCTTTAGATGTCATTACTAAAAATATATCAGGAGGGATCTCTTATGATCAAGCAACTGACAAACGAGGCCAAGGCCTATCTGGAAAACCACGAGCAGTTTATTCAGGACCTTCTGTTCGAGCTGTGTGCCATCCCCTCTCCTTCCAACCACGAAGAGCTGAGAGCTGAGTTCATCAAGAACTGGCTGGAGAAGCTGGGCTGCGAAGGCGTTTATGTCGACGACGCACTCAACGTTGTCTACCCCTACCAGTGCGAAGGCAAGAATGATGTTCTGTGCATCATGGCCCACACCGACACCGTTTTCCCCGATATGGAACCCTTCTCGGTCAAGGTCGACGGCAATGTCGCTGCCTGCCCCGGCATCGGTGACGATACAGCCAACGTCGCTATTCTGCTGACCCTCATCAAGTATATCGTCGAAAACAAGCTGGAAGCACCCAAGGGTGTTCTGTTTGTTCTGGACGCCGGCGAAGAAGGCCTGGGCAACCTGAAGGGCGTTCGCCAGATCGTCAAGGATTATGCCGGCCGCATCGGCGAGCTGGTTTCCCTGGACGGCGGCTACACCGGCTTCTGCAACAAGGCTGTCGGCTCTATGCGTTACCAGATCGAGCTGACCACCGAAGGCGGTCACTCCTACGGCGCATTCGGCAACCGCAACGCCATCCAGCGCATGGCTTCCATCATCGAAAAGCTCTATAAGATCGAAGTTCCCGTCGACGGCGACAGCAAGACCACCTATAACGTCGGCATGATCTCGGGCGGCACATCGGTCAATACCATTGCACAGCAGGCACAGATGCTGTATGAATACCGCTCCGATTCTCAGAAGTGCCTCGATCAGATGGGCGTCTGGTTCAACAAGATCATCGAAGAAGCCAAGAAGGACTGCATCGATCTGAAGGTCACCATTCTGGGCGAGCGTCCCTGCATGGGCGATATCCCTATGGACAAGCAGGCCGATCTGGAAGCCCGCACAACCGAAGCCATCCGCACACAGTATGATGGCAATATCGGCACATATCCCGGCTCCACCGACTGCAACATCTCCTTCAACCTGGGCATCCCCTCGGTCTGCTTCGGCGGTTACCTTGGCAAGGGCGCACATACCCGTGAAGAGCACATCTTCCTGGATACCCTGCCTGTCGGCACAAAGATCGTTGCCGCTTTCCTGCTGGACTATTTCGCATAACGATCGTTCAACCACAAAGCACATAAAATAGTTAAAGCCAAGCTGCAGCATCGCAGCTTGGCTTTTTTATTTCAGATCGACAAAGCCCATATAAAGCATCACAAGTCCGGTGCTGAGCAGCACGCCGCCGATAATATCGGAAAACCAGTGAACACCGGAGATCAGGCGAGCGATAACCATAAAAACGGCAAAGATCGTCAGCATAACAGTCATCACCGTTTTGCAGGCCGGATTCTTTATGCGGCTGCGCAGCTGCAGAATGGCTGTCGGCAGAATACAGAGCACAAGCATTGTGGTCGAAGAGGGATAGGAGGCCTCCAGCCTGCCCTCGATCAGGATCGGCCGGTAGTTAACAACCATCTTTTCAAAGAATACATATGCCACAATGACCGCCGTATAGAATCCGCCGAGCACAAACAGGCTGTACTCCACCTGTCGGAGCTGTTTTCGTCCGATCCACTCTCCAAGCCCCAGCAGGGCAAATCCTGCGGCGATCAGAAAGGGGATCAGGCTCAGCCAATCGGTAAGCCTGTACAGCGACAGATGCACGCCGGTAAAATCATGTACAAATCGATTCAGCGATGCAAATCCGACCGCCGATCCCAAGGGTCCGATCGGGGCCACATCGAATATACAGACAG
>JAFQKM010000161.1 GCA_017396925.1 Clostridia bacterium | reverse complement strand
GTATGCCCCAGATGGCCTGCTATCCCCTCTCCTGCTGTCCCTCGCTGATCGCCGGGCCGACCGGCCCCATCGGGCCTGCAGGCGCTACGGGTGCCACCGGGCCTATGGGTCCTGCCGGTGCGACCGGCGCCACAGGTGCGACAGGGCCTATGGGTCCTGCCGGTGCGACCGGCGCTACAGGTGCAACCGGGCCTATGGGTCCTGCCGGTGCGACCGGCGCTGCAGGTGCCACCGGGCCTATGGGCCCTGCCGGTGCGACCGGCGCCACAGGTGCGACCGGACCTATGGGTCCTGCCGGTGCGACCGGCGCTACAGGTGCCACCGGCCCTGCCGGTGCCGACGGCTCCGTGGCGGCGCTGGCCCTTTATGACGACGCCGAGCAGACCCCTGCCGCAGGCCAGCTGCTGGTCTTTAACGATGCACCCCTGACCACCGGCGGCGGCCTTGATCATGTGGCCGGCTCTTCGGCCATCACGGTCGCCGACCCCGGCATCTATCAGGTCATCTTCCACAGCTATGTCACCCTCAACCCCGGCAGCGTCATTCCCTCCGAGGCCACCGTACAGCTGATGCTCAACGGCGACGCCGTATCGGGCGCCTTTGCCCGCCATTCCTTCGAGCATTCGGCCGAGACCACCACCATGAGCCTCAGCCTGCCCGTATCGATCACCGCTGTACCTGCCGAACTGACCTTCCAGGTCAGCAGCGGCGACTTCACCTTCGCCGACAGCTATGTGACCGTTCTCAAGATCGGCTAAATGGCAAAGATCGCCGTTTATGCCATCTGCCGCGACGAGGCAAAGCATGCCGCCCGCTTCATGGCCTCGATGGGCGAGGCCGACGGCGTATTTGTCCTCGACACCGGCTCGCAGGACGAAAGCCCCCGGATCCTTCGGGATCTGGGGGCGACGGTCGAGGAGGAGACCATCCTCCCCTGGCGGTTTGATACGGCCCGTAACCGGGCGCTGGCCATGGTGCCGCCCGATTTCGACATCTGCATTTGCTGTGACCTCGACGAGGTCTTTGCCCCCGGGTGGCGGCAGGAGCTGGAGGATGCATGGACGCCGGGCACCACCCGTATGGCCTATCCCTTTTATTACGACGGCCGGGGCAGCTTTTTCTACCGCAGCCTGATCCACACGCGCCGGGGATATATCTGGCATTGGCCCATCCACGAGGCCCTGCTGGCGCTGGGGCCCGAACAGGTGGGGCGGTGCGACGGCCTGCGGCTCTTTCATCTGCCCGACCCCGAAAAATCCCGGGCCGCCTATCTGCCCATGCTGGAGCAAGCTGTGCAGGCTGCCCCCGACGACGTCCGTATGCTCTTCTATCTGGGGCGCGAGTATGTCTGCCGCGGGCGGTATGCCGCAGCCGTCCCCATCCTGCGGCGGCATATCGGGCTGGAGCAATGGGATGCCCAGAAGGCCGCTTCCCTCCGTATGCTATCCCTCTGTTATGAAAGGCTGGGCGACCATCGGGCGGCCGAAGATGCGCTGATCGCCGCTATCGACGCCTGTCCCCATATGCGCGAAGGGTATATTCTGCTGGGGCGGCGGCTGCTGCATCGCGGAGACCGCACCGAAGCCCGGAAGTGCCTTTCCCGTGCGCTGGCCATCACCCGGCCCGACCCGGACTATTTCAACGAGGGCTGGGCGTGGGACGGCACATTGGAGCGCCTGCTGCAGGAGGCATAGAAAAAGGCCCCCGAATAAACGGGGGCCTTGGGGGCGGTTACAGGTTTTTCACATAGGCCAGCAGGGCGGCTTTTTCATTCTCGCAATGGCCGTCGACCACGGCGTCCAGCAGGGCGCCCAGGGCTTTGCCCACCGCGGGGCCTGCATAGCCCAGTTCCATGAGGTCGGTGCCCTTGACGGCCAGGGCCTTGAGGGTCAGGCGGCCCTCCTGTGCCAGCAGATCATCCAGCAGACGGCGCAGGGCATCAAGGGCATCCAGCTCGCCGTGAAACGCGGGAGCGTGGGCGGCAAGGTCGGCCCTGCGGACCTCCAGCAGACGGCAGGCGCGGTCGTAGCCGTGGCGCGACAGCAGACGGCGGGCCGTTCGGGCATCGGCATGGAGGGTATCGTCGTGATGGGCCACCAGCCGGCAGACCTCCTCGCGGGTGAAGGTATCGCACTTGAGGCGGCGAAGGATCCGGTCGGCCAGCTCGGCGCTTCGGGCGGCATGACCGTAGAAGTGGCCCTCCCCCTTCCCGTCCTCCGAATAGCAGAGGGGCTTGCCCAGATCGTGAAGCAGCATGGTCAGACGCAGGATGGGGTCGGCCGGGGCGGCGGCAACGGCATGGGCCGTGTGGCCCCATACATCGTGGATGTGATGGCGGTTGTGCTGGGCAAAGCCGACAGTCCCTTCGATCTCGGGCAGCGGAACGGCCAGAATGTCGGGGCAGCTTAACAGCACCTCGAGGACGTGCGCACCCACCAGCATCTGCCGCAGCTCGGACAGAATGCGCTCGCTCGATACATGGACAAGCAGGTGCGCCTTGCGCGACATGGCGGCACGGGTATCTTCTTCGATCCTATAGCCGAACCGGGATGCAAAGCGCAGGGCGCGGAGGATGCGCAGGGCGTCTTCGTCAAAGCGGCAGTCGGGGTCGCCGACGGCGCGCAGGATGCCCTTTTCGATGTCTTCCCGGCCGCCGAAGGGATCGACCAGGCCGGTACGGGGGCAGTAGGCCATGGCGTTCATGGTGAAGTCGCGGCGGATCAGATCGGCCCGCAGGTCACGGACAAAGGTGACCCCATCGGGATGGCGATGGTCGGCGTAATCACCGTCTTGGCGGAAGGTGGTGATCTCCAGCGGCTCCCCCTCCATGAGGACGGTGACCGTGCCGTGTTTGAGGCCGGTCTCGATGATGCGGAAGCCGGAAAAGACCGCCATGGTCTCCCGGGGCAGCGCCGAGGTGGTGATGTCCCAGTCGTGGGGCTCTACGCCGCGGACGGCGTCGCGGACACAGCCGCCCACCAGATAGCCTTCGTATCCCTGCTGCTCGAGGATCCCGATGGCCCGCGCGGCGGCATCGGGGATCTGGATATGCATGGTGGTCTCTCCTTTCATAAAAAACCGCCCGGCAGAAGGCGCTGCCGGGCGATGGGATTCTTTATTCTGCTTCCTGCTCGTCAGGGGCGGATGTGGGTGCTTCGGGCTGTGCCTCGGCAGCAGGGGCTACGGCTTTGGCGGAAGGCTCGAGGCCCAGCAGACCGTCTTCGTGGATCTGGCTGAGGTCGGCGTCCTCCTGCTCGAAGAGGGCGGCAAACTGCTTTTCGCCAATGGTCTCATACTGCATCAGGGCAGCGGCGATCT
>JAFQKM010000160.1 GCA_017396925.1 Clostridia bacterium | reverse complement strand
GATCAGCATAAGGATATCTGAAAGGGCCACCGACGCCGAAGAAAGGGTCGCCTGCCCAATATGGTCAAAACCGGCTGTACGGCAGGTGACCGACTGAAAGAAGGCCTGCAGCAGCCGTATGGCGCCGCTCTGTCCTGCTCTTGCAGGGTTGGGCAGTTCGGCAACAAAAAAGCCAAGGGTACCGGCCACCAGCAGGATGGCGGTCGTCACCAGCACCAGCCGGGTATGCAGGCTGAGTCGGCCGGCCGCCTTGCGTCGGCAAAAAATCTCCCACAGCTCGCTCCATACATAAAATCCGATACCGCCGACCACGATCAGCGCCGCAAGTACCAACAGCACGCCGGCGTGATCGCCGTATGGGACGATCGATGCAAAGGAGCCGCCAACACCCAGATTGTCGAACCCGGCATTACAGAAGGCCGATACGGCGATGAACACACCGCGCTCCAATGCGCCCCGGAAACCGAACTCCGGCAGAAAACAAAGGGTCAGCAGAACGGCGCCCGCCCCTTCAAAGGCAAAGGTGCCGATCAGCACCATCCGCGCCATTCGTACAATACCCGAAGCCCCCTCCATGTTGATGGACGAGCCGATCAGCAGACGCTGTCCGATGGTGATCTTCCGGCGGACGATCAGTGCAACGCCGGCGCCCATCATCATAACACCGAGGCCGCCCACCTGAATGAGGGCCAGAATGATCCAACGTCCAAAGGGACTCCAGTAGGTGGCTGTGTCGACCACCGACAGGCCGGTGACGCAGGTTGCCGATGTGGCTGTAAAAAGAGCAGTCAGCAGATCGGCATGCCCCTCACCTGCCCTGGAAAAGGGCAGCATGAGCAGCAGCGTGCCAATGGCGATCACCGCCAGAAAGCTCTGCGGAATAATGCGTATGCGGTTCTGGCCGTTTGCTTTGTGCCAGTTTTGTTTTGTTCTGAGTTTCATGCTTATAAACACCAAATCAAGACCCGACGGCTGCCGCCGGATCCAAAGGCTTCGATTCTTCTACTTTTATTATACCCATCAGTATAACACAGCAAAAACCGGGATGCAAGGGCAGGCGGATGACAGAAAAAGCGCCTGCAGAAGCTCTGCAGGCGCTTTTAAAAACAAACTTATGCCAGAACGTCGACAACACGATAGAAGAGCAGTTCGTGTACCTTGAAGACGGTTTCGGGATCGCCGGTGAAGGAGACCGTTCTGGGCGACAGACGGACAACGCCGGGAACCAGCGATGCGGTGTCGGCCATGTTGGAATCCTTGAAGTCGATCTCCATGGTCAGAGGATTGGGGCACTCGATGGGCTTGATCTCGTCGCGGCGGGCCAGTGCAGCCTTAACGCCGTCGTAGATCATCTCGCGTGCAACGGTGGGATGGATCGAGATGGCCGAGAAACGGCTGCGGCCTTCCTTGACAACAACAGCCTCCATATTGGGGACAAAAGCCTTGCACTCTTCAGCCAGCGCCTTGTCGCCGATGCAGGCAACCAGAGGTACGCCGTAGAAGCCGGCAACCAGACCGTTGGCAACCGTTTCGGTGTTCATGGTGACGCCGTTGAAGCGCAGGTTATAGATCTTGCCGCCGTTGTAGCAATGGTCGATAACACCGCCCAGGGTCAGACCGGCGCCGGCATGACCGAAGGAAATATAAGCATCGAAGGAGCTGTCGATGCCCTCCATCTGCAGGCTGCTGCGCATGGCGCCCGAGATCAGCTTGCAGCGGGGATCCATATCCTCGATGATGAGGTTTTCCATATCGCCGTGGCCATCGCAGACATAAACTTCGTCGTAGCCCGAATCAAAGCAGGCGCGGATGGCAGCGTTGACGTCCTCGGCCAGACGCTTGCGGGCCAGAGGATAGTCGGGATTGCCGCGGTTGGACTGCATACGGGAAACGTTGCCTTCCATACCCTCGATATCGGCAGAAATAAATGCTTTCTTCATAAGAGATCAGATCCTTTCTGTTTTTTATACGGTGAAACCATTATAGCATACTTTTATCCAAAAGAACAGCCATGGCGATCGATTTCGCCATGGCTGCGGAAAGTTTGTTTTTTTATTCGGCTTTGCTCTCGAGGAAAGCCTTGATGGAGGCGATCTGGGCATCGACCGACGCCTTGGAGGGGCCGCCCTGGGACAGGCGCATCTCGACGCCGGTACGAAGGCTGATGGCCTCGAAAACATCGGCCTCGAAGATCTCCGAGAAGGTCTTGAACTCTTCAAGGGTCAGCTGTTCAAGCGTCTTGTCGATGGAGATGCAGTGGTTGACCAGACGGCCGACGACGGTATAGGCCTCGCGGAAGGGCATGCCCTTCTTGACCATATAGTCGGCGCAGTCGGTGGCGTTGATAAAGCCGCGGGAAGCCGCCTTATACATATTGTCGGCATTGACCGTCATGGTATCGACCATGGCTGTAAAGACCGGCAGACAGGCCTTGACCGTGTCGATGGCGTCAAACACCTGCTCTTTGTCCTCCTGCATATCCTTGTTGTAGGCCAGCGGCAGGCCCTTCATGATGGTCAGGAAGCCCATGAGGCTGCCGTAGACGCGGCCCGACTTGCCGCGGACCAGCTCGGCGATATCGGGGTTCTTCTTCTGCGGCATGATGGAAGATCCGGTGGAATAGGCGTCGTCCAGCTCGATGAACTTGAACTCCCACGAGCACCACAGGATGATCTCTTCGGAGAATCTCGACAGATGCATCATCAGTGTGGCCAGCGCCGACAGGATTTCGATGACATAGTCGCGGTCGGATACGCCGTCGAGGCTGTTTTCGCAGACGCGGGCAAAGCCCAGCAGCTCGGCGGTATAGGCGCGGTCGATGGGATGGGTGGTGCCGCAGAGGGCGCCGCAGCCCAGCGGATTCTCGTCCATGCGGTCGTAGGCGTCTTCCAGACGCAGAACATCACGCTTGAGCATATTGGCATAAGCCATCATATAGTGGGCAAAGGTCGAGGGCTGGGCACGCTGCAGATGGGTGTAGGCCGGCATGATGGTGCCGGTGTGCTTTTCGGCCATATTGACCAGAACCTCGATGAGGCTGAGGATCATGGCGCGGATCTCCAGCACTTCCTTCTTCATATACATACGGAAGTCGACGGCAACCTGGTCGTTACGGCTGCGTGCGGTGTGCAGACGCTTGCCGGTGTCGCCGATACGGCGGGTCAGCTCGGCCTCGACGCACATATGGATGTCTTCGTCTTCAATATTAAAGGGGATCTTCCCTGCCTCCATATCGGCCATGATGCCCTTGAGGGCCTCGATGATCTTATCGGCCTCGGCCTGCGCGATGATGCCCTGTCTGCCCAGCATGGTGGCATGGGCGATGCTGCCCGTGATGTCTTCCTTATAAAAACGCTTGTCGAAGGTGATCGACGCATTGAGCTCGTCGACCAGCTTATCGGTATTCTTGTCGAAACGACCCGACCAAAGTTTCATATCTCTACAGCTCCTTATTGGATGGTTGTTTTTATGATAACACAAAATGGGAGGCGGCAACAGGTCCGCCTCCCGAAAAGTGCAGCTTTTTTACTTGTTCCAGTGCTTTTCCAGTGTGGCCTTGACGGCGATGGGCAGACCCCACAGATTGATGAAGCCGGCCGAATCGGTCTGGTCGTAATCGGATTCGCCGAAGGAAGCCAGATCCTCACTGTAGAGGGTATAGGGGCTCCATACGCCGGCGTTGATGATATTGCCCTTATAGAGCTTCAGCTTGACCTTACCGGTAACGGTCTCCTGGGTCTTGTCGACGAAGGCCGAGATGGCTTCGCGCAGCGGTGTGAACCACTGGCCGTTATAGAGGATATCTGCCAGCTTCATGGCGACCTGTGCCTTGTAATGGGCGGTCTCCTTGTCGAGACAGATGGTCTCGAGGACCTGATGGGCGTGATACAGGATCTCGCCGCCGGGGGTCTCGTAGACGCCGCGGCTCTTCATGCCGACCAGACGGTTTTCAACGATATCCAGCAGGCCAATGCCGTTGGCGCCGCCCAGCTCGTTGAGCTTATAGATAACATCGATGGCCTTCATCTTAACGCCGTCGACAGCAACGGGAATACCCTTTTCAAACTCGATCTCCACATAAGTAGGGGTGTCGGGCGCCTGCTCGGGCGAAACGCCCATCTCGAGGAAGCCTTCCTTATTATACAGAGGCTCGTTGCCGGGATCTTCCAGATCGAGGCCCTCATGGCTCAGATGCCACAGGTTCTTATCCTTGGAATAGTTGGTCTCGCGGCTGATCTTCAGAGGAATATTGTGTGCTTCGGCATAGTCGATCTCTTCTTCACGGGACTTGATATCCCACTCACGCCAGGGGGCGATGATGGCCGTCTGGGGTGCGAATGCCTTGATACCCAGTTCGAAACGGACCTGGTCGTTGCCCTTGCCGGTGCAGCCGTGGCAGATAGCGTCGGCGCCTTCGGCGATGGCGATCTCGGCCAGCCTCTTGGCGATCAGCGGACGGGCAAAGGCGGTGCCCAGCAGATAGTCTTCAT
>JAFQKM010000159.1 GCA_017396925.1 Clostridia bacterium | reverse complement strand
CTTCAAAGCCGGTGATGACTGCCGGCGCCTTACCGACCGAGACATTCAGTGTGCGGCTGAGGCTGCCGTAGGACACCGTTACGGTGCCGCTGATGCCCTGGGCATGATTTGCGGTAAAAAGGCCGTTCTCGTCGATGGTGCCGATATTGCCGCCGACCGAAAAATCAAACTGGGTATCGGTCGATCGGATGGTTCGCAGGCCATCGGTGACAATAACATCCAGATCGACGCTCTCGCCGCCGTCGAGGGCCAGCTTGTTCAGGGATGCCGTGCTGCCCTTTTTGACCACCGACATAACAGCCGGCTCGTCCACCGCGGTGATCACGGCGCTGTCACATCGGCCGGCGCCGCTGAGGGATACCGTGACGTCGCTTCCGTAATCGGGAACCGTCAGCACATTGCCTTCGATCCAGCCGCCGCCATCCTCGATGGTAAAGCCGCTGTCGTAGCTGTCAACGGGATAGTAGTCCTTGTTATAACTCCTGGCCTCCAGTTCAATGGTGCCGCCGGCCAGAACCAGCGCATCCTTGGGATAGACCGAAACGCCGTATTCGCTGCCCGTCTTTTTGCCCTCGTTGACAAAGAGGATATAGGTGGCGCATTCACGGGGTGTGCCGTCGGAGGGGTCGGAGGTGACGATCGAGTTTTCATAGCCTGGATAACGGACCGAAGCCACCGACGAACCGCCGCCGTCCAGATTGATGACGGTGATGCAGCCTTCATTGAGCAGGCGGCGTGCGCCCTCGGCAAGGGTCATACCGTCGGAAACGCCGCTCTTGCGGCCATCACAGACCAGGATCGACAGGCTGCCGTCGGGCCGTACGCCCAGCATGGTGCGGGGGCCCTTTGTGCTGCCGGTGGCCTTGGCGGTCAGGCTGCCCTTTTCAGCCAGCAGATCACCGCCGCCGCAGGCGTAATAGACGTCTTCCCAGCCCTCGCTGCGGGTTCCGGTATAGATGGTCAGGATATCTCCCGGCTGCAGGGCGGTCAGATCGATGCCGATGTCGGTGGTGGTCTGATGGGTCAGGACAAAGGTATCGCTGTCCAGTTTGGTGCTGCCCTTGACCATGCCGGCCTCGACGACCTCCAGCGCGATCGATCCGCCGATGGTCAGCTGATCATCGCTGTCGACCTTGCGCAGCAGGACCGAAGGCCCTTCGGCCGAAAGATGGGTATTGGTGCTGTAGTCGCCCGAATAGAGAAAGGCGCCGCTGCCGTCGCGCACCTTATTGAGGCCGGCCACGCGGAATCGCTGGCCGCCATTCACGGCAAAGGTGATATCCAGCTTGGGCGCGCCGACGATGACGCTGCCATCCTGCCGGAAGCCGACGGCATTCCACGAGCCATCCGACGAGACCAGCCGTCCTTCACGGACGACCAGACCGGTGGGAATGCCGCTGGACATACTGAAAAAGTCACCGTTAAAGGCGGCCATTACGGTATAGCCCTGCTTTTCGGCATATCCGACCACCTTGTTGACGGTCGACTTGCCATAGAGTTCGTCGCCATAAGCGACCATCACGCCGGTTTTTTCACCGGGTGTGTAATCATATATGTAGGTCTGCCCGCCTCTTGTGCCATCCAGTGTTTTTTCCTGATAGAAGGTCAGGCCGTGGGAAAGTATATCGGTACGGCTGTAACTCTTGGATGCGGCCAGGCTTGTCTGGGGCAGAAAGGTCAGGCCCAGGGCCAGCGCCATGGCGGCGGCAGTGCTTCTTTTCCATGTCTGTCTGTTTTCGTTTCTTCTCCTCATTGGTTCTCCTTTCGTCTGTTTTGAGGGGCTGCTGTGGATACATGCTGATCTTTAGACGATGCAAAAATCATTTTGTGCCGTCATTTTTGAAAAATCATCATATTTTTGTATTATATAACATTCTCTGCCATAAATCCATAGCGGATTTTTGGCACTTCTCCCCTTTGCATCGGGCAGGATTTGTGCTATACTGTGTACCAACAGGTGACAAGACACCTGCAATATCCCTCTGTAAAAATCAAGAGAAAGAGATGTGTTTCCAATATGGCAAAGAAAGAATCCTCGGGCGGCTCGGCCCTCTTCAAGCGCTATCTTGTAGACGCCACCAGCGCCATGGCCCTCGGCCTGTTCGCTTCGCTGATCATCGGCCTGATCATTTCCCAGCTCTCCAAGATCCAGGGTCTGGGCTTCCTTGCATCGGTCACCGGCGTTCTGGCTGCCGACTCGCCTGTTGTCGGTGCAGCCATCGGCGTTGCCATTGCCCATGGCCTCAAGGCCCCTGCCCTTGTCATTTATTCCTGTGCGGCTTCGGGTGCGGTCGGTTATGCGGCCGGCGGCCCGGTCGGCGCCTATGTCGGTGCAGTCGTCGGCTGTGAGCTGGGCGGCCTGGTCTCCAAGCGCACCCCGGTCGACATCATTGTCACCCCCATCGTCACCATTGTCGGCGGCGGTCTGGTCGCCGCATGGTTCGGCCCCTATGTCAGCCAGTTTATGAACTGGCTGGGCGCCATCATCAATACAGCCACCGATATGGCCCCCCTCCCCATGGGCATCATCGTCGGCGTCGTGGTCGGCATGGTCCTCACCCTGCCCATCAGCTCGGCAGCCCTTTGCATCATGCTGGGCCTGTCCGGTCTGGCCGGCGGCGCAGCCACAGCAGGCTGCTCGGCCCAGATGATCGGCTTTGCTGTCATCAGCTACTGCGACAACGGCTTCTCCGGCCTGATCTCCCAGGGTCTGGGCACCTCCATGCTGCAGGTTCCCAACATCATGCGCAACCCCCGCATCTGGATCGCTCCCACTGTGGCCAGCGGCGTCACCGGTGCTGTTTCCTCGGCCATCTTCCGCATGACCAACGGCCCTGCCGGCGCAGGCATGGGCACCAGCGGTCTGGTCGGCCAGTTTGGTATGTATGCCGATATGGCCCCCACCCACGGCTCGGTTCCCGTCCTGCTGACCATGCTCCTTGTCCATGTGGTTATGCCCGTGATCATCTCGCTGGCCGTCGATGCATGGATGCGCAGGATCGGCTGGGTCAAAAAGGGCGATATGAAGATCAACGCCTAAAACTCCACATTTTCTCCTATACAGCTCCCGTGTCTTTGGATGGCACGGGAGTTTTTCTGTCTCTTAAAGAAATATTAAGGGTTTCCCCTCTTTTTTCTTAAGCCCAGGAAGACTATAATCTCAGTATAGTCAACCGAAAGGAGGGATCCCGTGAAACGCAAATCCCAAGGCCGTCTGCTGCTTCTGCTTTTGCTGGCCGCAGCCGCTCTGCTGCTCTATCTCCGGCAGGATACGCCGCCCGATTATCAGAGCGACGGTCTGCTGCGTGTCTGCATCGATGCCGGCCACGGCGGAGATGATCCCGGCGCCCCCGACCGGGACCGTACCCGTTTTGAAAAGGACGACTGCCTGTCCATGACCCTCGCCGTTGAAACAGCCCTTCGGGCATCCCATCCCGAAATCGAGGTTTTGCTGACCCGTACCGAGGACACCTACCTCAAGCTGGACGAGCGCTGCGACATGGCCAACGACTGGCGGGCCGACCTTTTTGTTTCGATCCACCGCAACAGCGCCCAAAGCGATGCACAGGGCGTGGAGATCTGGATCCCATCCGGTAAGCCTGCAGCCGACAAAAGGCTGGCACAGGCCATTTTCGACGGTCTGAAGGCGGTCGGTGTTTCCAAGGCCCGCGGCGTCAAGGGCGGCACGGCAGCCAACCCCACATCCGATTATTATGTTCTTGGGCACACCGATATGCCTTCCTGCCTCATCGAGCTGGGCTTCATGACCAACGCGGAAGACAATGCCCTTCTCGACCGGCACCACAATGCCTATGCGCAGGCCATTGCCGACGCCATCGCCGACACCCTGCTTGCACAATAGAAAAACGCCTTCCGCGAAACCGCTCCGCAGAAGGCGTTTTTGTTTACTTCTGATGATATCCGATCAGATCCCTGATGATCTCGCCGGCAATGATCAGGCCGGCTGCCGAAGGCACAAAGCTGACCGATCCGGGCACCACCCGTTCCCCTTCCGGGATCGCAGGCGTAATGGGCAGCTCCTCGCTGAACAGGACCTTATGATGATTGATGCCCCGCTTGCGCAGCTCGACGCGCACCTTTTTGGCCAGCGGACAGACCGACGTCTTGGAGATATCGGCAATGCGCAGGCGTGTGGGATCCAGCTTGTTGCCGGTGCCCATCGAAGAGATCATGGGAATGCCGCGGCGGTGGGCCTCTTCGATCAGAAAGAGCTTGGAGGGCACCGAATCGATGGCGTCGGCGATATAATCAAAGCCGCGCTCGAGAATCTCTCCGGTATTTTCGGGCGACAGGAACAGATCCAGGACATTCACCTCGATATTGGGATTGATATCCCGGATGCGCTCGGCCATGACTTCGGTCTTTTTCCGGCCGACGGTGCTCTCCAGCGCCACCAGCTGGCGGTTGATGTTGGACACCGACACGGTATCGAAATCCAGCAGGGTCAGATGACCCACGCCGCCGCGGGCCAGCGCCTCGCAGATATAGGAGCCGACACCGCCGACGCCGCAGACCAATACACGGCTGCCCCGCAGTTTTTCAATGGCAGCCTCGCCCAGCAGCATCTCGGCGCGGATATAACGTTCTCTGTTGTGATCGATCATATTTTCACTTC
The DNA here is from genome assembly GCA_017396925.1 of Clostridia bacterium. Taxonomy (GTDB): domain Bacteria; phylum Bacillota; class Clostridia; order Oscillospirales; family Butyricicoccaceae; genus RGIG1902. The sequence goes on along the minus strand of JAFQKM010000159.1, from coordinate 941 downwards.
CTTTGCTTTCTATCATACCGAAAGTCGGCTTTCCCGTCAACGGCACATCTTTCCGGCAGTTCCGTTCTCTGCCCGAAAAACCACAAAAGTTGCTAAAATAATTTAAAAAATACTGCATACTTTTTTGCAGGTTTGATGTATAATAAAATCATACTCAGAAAATATTTAGTTCGGAGGTATATCTCATGGCTTTAATTAACAAACTGACTGAGCTGGCAAAGGTCGTTTCCGACCAGGCTGCCGAACTGGCAAAGAACGCATCCGAAATCGGCGGCGAGCTTGCCAAGAATGTTGCCGACAAGACCAACGATCTGCTGGAGACCGGCAAGCTCAACGGCCAGATCTCCTCGGCCAACACATCGATCAACGAGCTGAAGACCCGTCTGGGCGACCACTACTGGAATCTGTATGTCCAGGGCGAGCAGCTGGATGACGATGCCGTTGTCCTCTGCACCACCATCAAGGAATACACAGAAGAGATCGCCAACCTGCAGGCACAGCTGGCCGATCTGAAGGCCAAGCGCGAAGCCGCCGTCGGCAAGGCCTGCCAGGCCTGCGGCACCGTCAACAATCTGGACGCCTGCTTCTGCAAGAACTGCGGCGTCAAGCTGGAGGTCGTAGATGTAGAGGTCGAGCCTGCTGAAGAGAAGAAGTGCTGCTGCGGCCACCACGAAGGCGAAGAGCACGAATGCTGCTGCGGCCATCACGAGGGCGAAGAGCATGAATGCTGCTGCGGCCATCACGAGGGCGAAGAGCACGAATGCTGCTGCCACGCCGAGGCCGACGAAGAAGAGACCGTCATCGAGATCGCCCAGAACAAGGTCTGCCCCAACTGCCAGGCTGAAAACGATCCCGAGCACACCTTCTGCAACAAGTGCGGCGCCAAGCTGTAATTTTCAGAACATAACCCCAAAGCCGACCGGAACATCCGGTCGGCTTTT
>JAFQKM010000158.1 GCA_017396925.1 Clostridia bacterium | reverse complement strand
GCCAGCAGCGGCGGCATCGACTTTATCGCGGCGGTCATCCGCAAATACCGTCCGCAGCAGGATTTTTTCTGGATCACCTTCTTGATCAACTGCTGTATTGCCGCAGCCAGCTATTTCGTCTTCGGTTTTCAGATCGAGCCGGTCATCCTCTGCATCCTCTATTGCTTTACGACCTCCACGGTCTCCGATTCGCTGATGAAGAGCGGCCGCAGCGCCGTCCGCTGTGAGATCATCACCGAGTATCCCGAGGAGATCTCGGAGGCCATCATCACCCGTATGCACCGCAGCGCCACCGTCGTTCCCGCCAGAGGCATGTATCTGGGACGGGAGACCAACATTCTCATCTGTGTTGTCGGCAGAGATCAGCTGCCGGTGCTCAGCGACATCGTGCACGAGCATCCCGATTCCTTTGCCGTACTGTCGACGGCCAGCGGCGTCATCGGCAATTTCAAGGAGAGGGATATACACGGCAATAGCAAGAAGGAGCTTTTCGACAAGGGCAGCGGTTCGGTGGCGTGAGTTGACGCACGGGGCGGTTTCTGCCATAATATAAAATAGAAAACTGTGGGAGGTAAGCCCGATGCTGTATACCGAAATGACCAAAAAGGCCCTGCGCCTCTGCTTTGAGGCCCATAAGGAACAGGTGGACAAAAGCGGCATGCCCTATGTCTTCCATCCCTTCCATCTGGCCGAACAGATGGACAGCGAGGAAACCGTCTGCGTGGCCCTGCTCCACGATGTGATGGAGGATACCGACTATACCGCAGCCGACCTGCGTGCCATGGGCTTTTCGGAAGCTGTATTGGAGGCCCTCTGCCTCATGACCCACGACAAGGCGGTGCCCTATCTGGAATATGTCGGGCAGATCGCCCATAATCCCATCGCCCGCGCCGTCAAGCTGGCCGACCTGCGGCACAACAGCGACCTGACCCGCCTGGAGACGGTCACCGAAAAGGCGCTGCAGCGTGTGGAGAAATACAAGGCAGCCATTGCGCTGCTGGAGCGCGCATAAGCAAAGGAGAAGCAACATGATCGATTTTATTCTGGCGGCCCTGCCCTGGGTTCTGACCGGCACCGCAGCCGCCATTGCCATCGTCCGTTTTAACGACAGCAAGAAGAAGGATTTCAAAATCAACGACAACGCCATGGCCCTCGGCACCGCCTTCGGCATGATCGGCGGCTTTATTGTCGGCATGCTGGTCAAGCCCATCGGCAGCGGCACCGGCACAGCCGTCGGCATGCTGTGGGGATTGGTCATTGGCATGTTTGTGAAGCCTTCGGAGAAGAAGACCGAGCCGAAGAAGGAAGCCAAGCGTAAGAAATAAATGGACGGAAGAATGATCGGCTTTGCCTTGTGGTGTGTTTGTGGTATGGCCATGATCGGTCTTGGCATTTATGCCTTTTTTGCCCGTAAACCTATGGGCTTCTGGGCAAATGCAGAGGTTTTTCCAATCGCCGATGTTCGCGGATACAACCGGACTGTGGGCAAATTGTTTTGCCTTTACGGATCGGTTTTTATCCTGTTGGGACTGCCGTTGCTGAAAGGGCAGAACTCGCCAGGTATTTTGCTTTCCATTCTGGGGGTCATGCTGGAAAGCATTGCCTTGATGGTCGTCTATACGACAGTTATTGAAAGGAAATACAGAAAGAAATAGGAGGGTTCCTATGCATTTCACAGGTCAGATCTACCGTCCGCCTACCGAGGCTGAAACACCCATGCTGGAGGTCACTTCGGGATGTTCCCACAATAAGTGTGCCTTCTGCGATATGTACCGCAATTCGCCCTTCTGTGTGGCGCCCCTCTGGCAGGTCGAGCAG
>JAFQKM010000006.1 GCA_017396925.1 Clostridia bacterium | reverse complement strand
ACACTGCTGCGTGCCCGTCAGGAAATGCTTCTGCACGCCCCCGGCCTGCACAAGATCAACATTTCCCTCCATGCCTTCGAGGCCAACGATCTGGCCGTTCCTTTTACGGAATATCTGGATGGCTGCTTCGCCTTCGGTAAGGCGGCTGAGGGCAAGAAGCTGGTCGTATACCGCCTGTGGAACAGTGGCGGTGCCGACCGGCGCAACCGAGAGATCCTGCAGCGCATGGAAGCCTTCTTCCCTGTCCCGTGGACCGAAGAACGCCGTGGCCCCCGCCTGGGCGAGCGCGTGTATCTGGAATATGGTGACAAGTTCGATTGGCCCGACCTTGCGGCTCCCGATCAGGGCGAAGCCACCTTCTGCTACGGTCTGCGCGACCAGATCGGTGTGCTGTGTGACTGCACGGTCGTTCACTGCTGCCTCGACCACGAGGGCGACATCCCCCTCGGCAATCTTTTTGAGCAGGACATGGAAGAGATCCTGCAGAACCCGCGGGCCATTGCCATCTACGAGGGCTTCAAGGATCACAAAGCCCGCGAGGAGCTGTGCCGCAAATGCGGCTATGCCCACATGAAGTTTGGTATGTAAAGGAGCTGTTTGTATGGAAATGTCTCGCCTGGAAGAATACCTGAGCCGGATGCCCGGCGCTGTCCGTGACTATAAGGAAGAATGGAACTGGCATCGCTGGCAGGTGGGCAGCAAAATGTTCGCCGCCATCTGCACCCCCAGCAGTGACCACAAAGCGCCTTATGCCGGTCATCCTCTGCTCAACCTCAAATGTGCACCCGACCAATCCCTCTTTCTGCAGGAGCAGCATCCCGAGATCCATCCCGGATTCTATATGGATAAAAAGCACTGGATCGCAATTCTGCTGGACGGTGAACTGCCCGAAGATCTCATCCTCGATCTCTGCCGTCAGTCCTATGACCTTGTCTTTTCCAAGCTGACCAAAAAGATGCAGAAAGAGATCCTCGGCGGATCTCCCGCATCCTCATCGTTATAAGGAGCCTGTTATGCAAATCCTTCCTTCCCTGTTCACCTGCCCCATCTGCCGCAAACCCCTGCTGCGCATGGAAAACAGCTATCGCTGCTGGAGCGGCCACAGCTATGATCTGTCGGCTGCCGGCTATATCCATCTTCTGCCGGCCAACAAGATGCACTCGAAGAATCCCGGCGACGATAAGGCCATGGTGGCCGCACGCACAGCCTTCCTCGATGCCGGCTATTACGAATCGCTGCGCCGGGCCCTCTGCAGCATTGCCGCAGACCTGTGTGCCGGCAAAGAAGACTGCACCCTCTTCGACAGCGGCTGCGGCGAAGGCTATTATACCTTCGGTATCCACAATACCCTCCGCCAGAGCGGCGTCGCTGTCCGCACTGCCGGCATTGATATCTCCAAGTATGCCCTGCGCAAGGCGGCCAGACGTCTGCCCGAAGGGGAGTTTGCCGTGGCCTCAGCCTACGACCTGCCCCTCATGGACGAAAGCGTCGATCTGCTCTATAACGTCTTTTCTCCCATGGCCCGCGAAGAGTTCCTGCGTGTGCTGCGTCCCGGCGGCCATCTGATCTATGTCGTACCCTCGGCCCGCCATCTGTGGGAAATGAAGGGCCTGCTTTACGAGACCCCTTACGAGAATGATGCCTCCCGTGCCGATTACGAAGGCTTTGCCCATGTCGGCACCCGTACAGTCCGCGAGACCATCTGTCTGACCGAAAACGCCCACATCATGGCCCTCTTCGGTATGACGCCCTACGCCCACAAGACGCCCAAGGAGGGCATTGAACGGCTGCAGGCCCTCGAAACACTTGAAACCACCATCGGATTCGACGTCCATATCTATCAGAAACAGGCATAAAAATAACCCCGGACAATACGTCCGGGGTTTTCTTGTATTTACCAGGGGATAAAAAGCTCGGCTCCATCGTCGGCCGCATAGATGATCTGCTCCCGTTCGTTCTCGAGTGCCGTAACATCAAAAATCAGGCTGCTGCGATCATCCAGCAGGGTGATCCAGGAATAGATATCCTCTCCCACCGTACCGGTGACCACTTCATGGTCGATATCCAGCCGATCGAGCAGCACCGACGCCGCCAGAACAAATCCCGACTGGGCGGCCGCACGGTCGACCAATGCACCGTAGGCGGTATAGCGTACGCTCTTGCGCTGTTCGCCGCCGGTTTCATTGACAACACGCTGGGCACTGTAGTCGTATTCGACATTTTCATAAAGCCAGAAGGAAACCGCATCCAGGCGTTCGTGAAGGCTGCCCTCTGCAGGCAGCTGGGCGGCGATCTCTTCGGCCTGCGCCAGGATCTGCTGGGTCTGGGCCTGCTGTACTTCCTGTTCGACCGTATACTGGGGACGAATTTCAAGGATCGTCTTGTCCTGTCCTTCGGGATAGAAGTCGGCCGCCGTGTAATCCAAGCCGGGGGCATCAGCGCCGCAGGACATCCAGGCGGCATAGATTTCCCGCTGGATGCGATCGCGCAGCGCCACACCGTCGGTCACCTGAAAGGCACGGCTTTCACCAAGGGTACCCAGCAGGGTGGCTATGCGGCTGTGCAGGTCATAGTCGCTGCGGACATCGACGATGCTGCGAAGGTCGACCGCGGCACGCTTATACTGGATCGATACCGCCAGCTCGCGGTAGGTCAGGATACGGGTCTGGTCGACCGTGATCGACGAGACGCCATAGATGCCGATGGGCTCGGCCGTGGTGATCTCCTGAATGATGACCTTGAGGTCGGCCTCGAGATCGCCGCTGTACTGGCCGACACGGAAAACGTCTTCGCTCAGGCCCATATTGACCATATTCAGAACGGCGCCCTTGAGGGTATAATAGCCGTTGATGCCGCTGTCGTCGCTTTCGGAGGGCAGAACGGTCTGCTTTTCACTGTGGGCGGTTTCGGTATAATATTCGCCCGTGTTGCGGTCGCAGCCGGCGAGCAGACTCAGGCTCAGCAGGGCCGACAGCCAAAGGGCGATGGGTTTGCAGAAGGATCTCATAGCTTCCTCTTTTCATTGTTTCTCTTCTTTGATTATAAAATCCCCCTCCCCTTTCGTCAAGTGAGGGATTGATTTAAACCGATTTTGCCTTTATAATAAAATAGATTTTGAATCCAATACTTTTCTATAGAAATGGTGAGATATAGTTATGAGAATGCGCAGAAAAAAGAACCTCGACACCCGCCTCGAGCAGGTCGCCGAGCTCAATATGCTGACCCCCGCCGAACATAAGGGCAACTGGCGCGCCCTCTTCGGTGCCGACGAGAATGCCCAGCTCCATCTGGAGATCGGCTGCGGCAAGGGCGACTTTATTGTCGGCAATGCCCTGAAGAATCCCGACATCTGCTATGTGGCCGTCGAGCGCGAACCCAATGTCATCCTGCTGGCCATGGAAAAGGCCCAGGCTGCCGGCGTACAGAATGTCCGCTTCATCGACGCCGATGCCGCTACCCTGGCCGACGTTTTTGAAAAGGACGAGGTCGACCGTATCTACCTCAACTTCTCCGATCCCTGGCCCCCCAAGAAGCGCCATAAGCGCCGCCTGACCCACGAGAATTACCTCAAGGTCTATGATCAGTTCCTCAAGAAGGATGGCGAGATCCACCAGAAGACCGACAATACCGGCCTCTTCGAGTTCTCCCTCTGCTCCTTCTCCCAGTTCGGCTATATCCTCTACGACGTCACCTTCGACCTCCATTCGACCGAGTTCGAAAACATCATGACCGAGTATGAGCGCAGCTTTACCGAAAAGGGCATGAAGATCTATCGCTGCGTGGCAAAGAAAGTAAAATAAAACCCAAAACTGAAGGCGGTGTGACCGATGTCACGCCGCTTTTTTGTATATTCTACGAAGCGGCGGTTGCGTTCGGCCCTGTTCCCGTTATAATGGGAACCAGGAGGGACCAAATATGGATCACAACAAAATCGGCCGGCTGATCTATCAGCTGCGCCAGGAAAAGCATCTGACCCAGCGGCAGCTGGCCGAACGGATGCACATCAGCGACAAGACCATCTCCAAATGGGAACGCGGCCTCGGCTGCCCCGATGTTTCTCTGCTGCCCGATCTTTCGCGCATTTTCAATATCGAACTGGAAAAGCTGCTCTCGGGCGAACTGCAGGCCAACCCGATCTCAGTGGGCAATCTGAAAAAGATGCATTTCCATGTCTGCCCCCGCTGCGGCAATCTGATCGTTTCGATGGCCGATGCCGGCATTTCCTGCTGCGGCAAGAAGCTGCATCCGCTGGAACCGCAGAAGGCCGACGATGCCGAAAAGCTCTCGGTGGAGCTGATTGAAAACGAATACTTCATCACCGGCGACCATCCGATGACCAAAGCACACTATATCTCTTTTGTGGCCCTGCTGAGCGGCGACAGCTTCATGCTGCGCAAATGCTATCCCGAATGGGGGCTGCAGACCCGTCTGCCCCGCATCCCCTATTCCCTGCTTCTGTGGTACTGCACCGAAGACGGTCTTTTCTATCAGCGGATATAAACAAAAAGCATCGATCCGAATCTTCGGACCGATGCTTTTATTTTATGTGTGCTTACACTTTACTTTTCGCAGAAGAACTCGACTTCCTCGCCGCAGGGACCGACACAGAAGGCAATGCGGATGGGCAGAGGGGGTTCCGACATGATGCAGCCGTCTTTGGGTTCAACCGTGATGGGATAACCGGCGGCACGGACGCGCTCGACCACCAGATCGACATTGTCGGTGGCCAATGCAAAGTGACGGATGCTGCCGCTCTGCTTGTTGTCGTCGCCGGCGGCACTCAGCTCCATGATCGAATTGCCGGTATCCAGCATGGCACCCGACTTATCGCCCTCGCCCCATGTGCGGATGAAGGGCATGCCGAGGATCTCGTGATAGAACCTCACGGTCTCGTCGAAGGCTGCCTTGCCGTTGGCCTTGATGGAGATATGATGGGTTCCCTTGATCAGCTTTTCCATAAAGTGCTCCTTTCTATTTTACGCCGGCACGCTTGAGGACGCGGCCGTTCTTTGTGCCATTGAAGCTGCCCTTTTCAACAGCCACCTTACCGCCGACAACGACATACTCGATGCCCTCGTTCTTGCGGAAGGGATGGACATAATCGGAGTTGGCCTTGAGGTGCTCATAATCGAAAACGCAGATATCGGCATACATACCCTCGCGCAGCAGGCCGATGCCCTCGAGATGGGCAACCTCTGCCGCCAGGCTGGTGATACGGCGGATCGATTCTTCGATGGGCAGCAGCTGATGATCGCGGATCAGCTCGAGACGGCGCACCATGGTGGATGTACCTCTGGGATGGCCGCCGCCCTGGCGCTCGGGATCCTGATGATTCTGATAGTTGGACGCATCGCAACCGCCCATGACACGGGGATGGGCGATGATGCGCAGCATATCACTCTCGTTCTGCGAGAAATAGTTGCAGTGGACAACGCCGTTGTTGGCGGTGATGATGTCGCAGATGGTATCAAAGGGATGCTTGCCCTCGGTCTCGGCGATTTCGGCAATATAGCGGCCGACATACTGGGGCGTCTGATAGGCTTCGGTGATCAGGATGCCCTCGTAGCCTGCACCGTAGATATTGCTCTCGAAGTTCTCCCAATCTTCAAAGACGCAGCGCTCCATCTCCTTGCGGATGGCGGGATCCTGCATACGCTCGATGAGCTTGGCATTGCCGCCCTCGGCAAACTGGGGCGGGATCTGGCTGATCAGCGAAGTGGCGCTGGCCAGATAGGGATACTGCTCGGCCCAGACCGTGACGCCCTTTGCATTGTAGTCGTCGATGATCTTGAGCATATTGACCGACTCGCCCTCATACTGACGGCCCTTGACCTTCAGGTGAGAGATAATGACCGGAATGCCCGAGGCCTCGCCGATGTGGATGGCCTCCAGCATAGCTTCCTTGACCTTGCAGCCTTCGCCGCGGATATGGGAGGCGTAATTGCCGCCATAGCTGTGGGCCACCTTGGCCAGCTCGACCAGCTCGGTGGTGCCGGCATAGATGGATGGGGCATAGATCAGGCCGGTGGTAAAGCCCAGGAAGCCGGCCTCCATGGCATCACCCATCAGCTTTTTCATGGCTTCGGTCTCTTCGGCATTGGCATCGCCCATACGGAAGCCCATGACGGCGCCGCGGATGTTGCCCTGCGAGGCATAGAAGGCGATATTGACGCCCAGATCAAGCTGCTGTACCGCTTCCATGAAGGCGGCAAAGGAGCTGCACTTCTGCTCGAGCTCGCGCACCTTTTCTTCGCCGTACTGCTGGCGAACCCCTTCAAACAGGCCGGGATAGGCAGGAACGGGGCCGGTGCCGCACTGGCCGGCGATCTGGGTGGTGATGCCCTGCTCCAGCATATTATAGCCGTCGGGGCCCAGCAGGATGCCCTGGTCGGAATGGCTGTGGCTGTCGATAAAGCCAGGGGCAATGACCAGCCCCTGTGCATCGATGATGCGGGCGGCCTCGCCCTCGATATGGGGCGCCACTGCGGCGATTTTCGCATCGACAACGGCGACATCGCCCACAAAAGGCGCATTGCCGCTGCCGTCAACGATCAGGCCTTGGCGGATAAGCAGATCATACATGGTGTTTTCTCCTTTCAAACAAAAAGGGGCCGAAGATCGGCCCCTTTGCGGTAATACTTATCTTCCGCGCAGGATGGGCGCGACTTTTTTATAGATCAGGAAACAGATGCCGGTCGACAGCATATTCCCCACGAAATGAAATCATTTCGCGAGGGCCCCCTTGGATTTTATAGATTTCCGGCAAATAAATTGCCCGGAAATCGACGCCGAAGGTTCGGCGCGGCCCGAAAGGGCCGTCAAAGGCATGCGCGTTTGATTTTATCTTCCGCGCAGGATGGGCGCGACTTTTTTGTAGATTAAAAAACAGATGCCGGTCGACAGCATGCCTTTGAAGAAGGTAAAGGGCATATTGAAGATCAGCAGGGCATCCCACAGATCATCGACCACCGGCAGGATGGCATTATAGGCCGCCAGAATACCCTCCATGGGCATAAAGGCCGTATAGACCGGATAGACGATGAAGTAGTTGGTCAGGACGCTGATCAGTGCCATGGCGACCGCACCGAGAACAGCGCCGGTCAGAGCGCCCTTGCGGGTCTTATGGCTGCGGTACCAGAGACCAGCTGTGCCGACAAAGGCGGCCGACAGCAGGAAATTGGACAGCTCGCCCACACCGCCTGTATCGGTGTTGAGCAGATGGAGCAGGTTTTTGACCAGTGCTGTGCCCACACCGGCCACCGGGCCGAGGGCAAAGGAGGTCAGCAGCGCCGGAAGCTCGGAAACGTCCAGCTTGATAAAGGGAGGCATAAAAGGAACGCTGAAGCTCAGATACATCAGCAGGTAAGAAACCGCTGCCATCATGGCAACGGTGGCCATTGTCCTTGCAGACAACGTCGATTTGTTGGATTTCATAGTTCTCCTTACGAGATATGCGTTGGATTCAGCTTGCGCTCGTCATATCTTCTTTCATCCGGACTGTACCGTTGGTTTCGGAGTTGCACCGAATCTGCTTGCGCTCGCGGACTTTACCGCCAGTCGAGATTTTCACTCTGCCCTGAAGATACATGCCCTTTCCCGGGTTCAGGAAAAGGTGCGTGACGCCTCCTTTCTTTTATGCTGACTTCATTATATATCTATCCCCTTTTTTTGTAAAGTTTTAAGTTTGTTTTGCTCCGAAGCTGTGCTACAATAAAGGAAAAGACCACGATACTACCAAGGAGGGATCTTCTTGCAAACCAATCTTTTCAAGCCATACAGCGAAGACTTCGCCGAATATATCCGCGACGAATCCCGCACCGTGGGTCATTGCGCCCGGATCGCCTTTCCCCGTGATCACCGGGAGGCCATGACCCTCATGCAGGCCGCCTATGCCGAAGGCCAGCCCATCACCATTCAGGGCGGACGCACCGGTCTGGCCGCAGGCGCCGTTCCCTATGGCGGCACTGTGCTCAACACCTCGAAAATGGATCGCCTGCTGGGAATGTCGAAAGACGCCGAGGGCTTCTATCGCCTCCGCCTGCAGCCGGGCGTTATCCTGTCGCGCCTGCGCAAGGATATCGAATCCAAGCGCCTCGACACCACCGGCTGGGACGAAGCTTCCCTGGCCGTTTATGAAGATTTCAAAAAGGACCGCGAGCAGTTCTTCACCCCCGACCCCACCGAGACTTCGGCCCTGCTGGGCGGCATGACGGCCTGCAACGCTTCGGGCGCACGCAGCTATAAATACGGCCCTGTCCGCGGCCATGTTTCGGGCCTGCGGGTCATCCTGCCCACCGGCCATCCCCTCACTCTGCAGCGCGGCACGGTCTTTGCCGCCGGCCGCAGACTGAAACTGACCTGCGACGACGGCTTCCTGCTGGAACTCGACCTGCCCCGTTTTGAGATGCCCCACACCAAAAATGCTTCGGGCTATTATATCCACGATGATATGGACGCCATCGACCTCTTCATCGGCTCGGACGGCACCCTTGGCCTGATCACCGAGCTGGAGATCGTCCTGCGTCCACTGCCTGCGGCCATCTGGGGCGTCACCTGCTTTTTCGGCAGCGAGGATACGGCGGTCGATTTCGTCACAGCGGCCCGTCCGGCCCTGGGCGATTACGCCGCTTCCTTTGAATACTTCGACCCCAATGCCTTAAACATCCTGCGCAGCCAGCGCGCCAACAACCCGGCCTTCGCTTCCCTGCCCCCCATCGACCGGGCCTATGGCTGCGCCGTCTATGTCGAGCTCCACTGCGAGAGCGAAGAGGAAGCCTATGCCCATCTGATGGAGATCGGCAGCCTGATGGAGGGCTGCGGCGGCGATGCCCGTCATACATGGGTAGCCCGCACGGCTTCCGACAAAGACAAGCTGCAGTTCTTCCGTCATGCCGTGCCCGAGAGCGTCAATATGCTCATCGACCAGCGCAAGAAGATCGACCCCATCATCACCAAGCTGGGCAGCGACATGTCGGTCCCCGACAGCTGCCTGCGCGAAGTCACCGAAATGTACCGCCGCGACCTTGCTCTGGAAGGGCTGGAATATGCCACCTGGGGCCACATCGGCGACAATCATGTCCATGTTAATGTACTGCCCCGCAACGGCGAAGACTATAAGCGCGGCAAGGCCATGTTTGCCCGCTGGGCCGAAGCCGTCACCCGTATGGGCGGCGCCGTATCGGCCGAACACGGCGTTGGCAAGCTCAAGGCGCCCTTCCTGACCATCATGTACGGCGAAGAGAACATCGACGCCATGCGTGCCCTCAAGCGCGCCGTCGACCCCCGAAACCTCTACGGTCTGGGCAATATGTTCACTCCCGAAAAAGAAGAAGGAGGTACCCTCTGATGAAAATTGCCGTTTGCATCAAGCAGGTCCCCTCGACCAACGAAGTCCGTCTGGACCCCGTAACCAATACCATCATCCGCGATGGCCGCCAGTCGGTCACCAATCCCTTTGATACCTACGCCGTCGAAGCGGCCGTTCGGATCAAAGAACAGCTGGGCGGCGAGGTCACCGTGCTCAGCATGGGCATTCCCTCCACCGAGCGTCTGCTGCGCGACGCCTGCAGCCGCGGCGCCGACAAAGGCGTGCTGCTGTCCGACCGTGCTTT
>JAFQKM010000157.1 GCA_017396925.1 Clostridia bacterium | reverse complement strand
TGAAATTGTTATAAAAAAGGTTTGCTATAAAAAAAGCACCTCGGCAGAGGTGCTTTTTTACCAGTAAATTTTAGATGCGGGCAACGCCGCTGTCGATGGCGGCCTTGCGGACGGCCTCGGCGACCTTGGCATGGGCCTCACGGTTGAAGGAGGGGGGCATGATGTAGTCGGGGCAGAGCTGCTCGTCGGTGACCAGATCGGCGATGGCGTGGGCGGCGGCCATCTTCATCTCTTCGTTGATGTCGGAAGCACGGACGTCGAGGGCGCCGCGGAAGATGCCGGGGAAGGCCAGAACATTGTTGATCTGGTTGGGATAGTCGGAGCGGCCGGTACCGACGATATAAGCGCCGCCCTTCTTGGCTTCGTCGGGCATGATCTCGGGAACGGGGTTGGCCATGGCGAAAACAGCGGCCTTGGGGGCCATCATCGAGACCTGCTCGGCGCTCAGGCAGTTGGGAGCCGATACGCCGATGAAGACGTCGGCATTGACAATGGCATCCGACAGCTTGCCCTTGACCATGTTCTGGTTGCACTGCTTTGCGACCAGCGCCTGCTCGGGGTTCATATCGGGGTTGCCGTCATAGAGCAGGCCGAACTTGTCGCACAGGATCAGTTCGCCGACCTGCATGGAGATCAGCAGCTTGGCAATGGCCAGGGCGGCAGCACCTGCGCCGTTGATGACGACCTTGATCTTGTGGATGTCCTTTTGGGTCAGCTTGCAGGCATTGATGAGGGCGGCGGCGACAACAACGGCGGTGCCGTGCTGGTCGTCGTGGAAGACGGGGCAGTCGCACTTGGCCTTCAGCTGGCGCTCGATCTCGATGCAGCGGGGGGCCGAAATGTCCTCCAGGTTGATGCCGCCGAAGGAACCGGCGATCAGCTCGACGGTGCGGACGATCTCGTCGACTTCCTTGGAGCGGACACAGATGGGAATGGCGTCGATGTCGCCAAAGGCCTTGAACAGGGCGCACTTGCCCTCCATAACGGGCATGCCGGCCTCGGGGCCGATGTCGCCCAGACCCAGAACAGCGGTACCGTCGGTGATAACGGCGACCGTGTTGCCGCGGCCGGTGTAGGTATACTGCAGGTCCTTGTTTTCCTTGATCTTCAGGCAGGGCTCGGCAACGCCGGGGGTATAGGCGATGGTCAGGTCTTCTGCCGATTCGATGGGGCACTTGTTCTTGATTTCCAGCTTGCCGCGCCATTCGGCATGGGCCAGCAGGGCTCTTTCTTTAACGTCCATGATGATGACCTCCATAATATGTTTCTATATAGATTTATTGTCTTACCGGGGCCTGGGCGGCAGGGGATCGCCCCATACCACTCCATTATAGTTTTATTATACCGCCGCGGGGAAGAGGGGTCAATAAAAAAGCGTGGGAGGGGCCGGCGGATATTGCAAAATTTGCACAAGCTGTGGTATATTGATAGCATCAATACGTGTGTACAGAACTAAAGGAGATGCACGAATATGGCAAAGAAAAAGATCCTGATGCTGACCACCGGCGGCACCATCGCCTCGGCCCCCACCGAAGGCGGTCTGGCCCCCCAGGGCAGCAATGAGATTTTGTCCCATATGGGCATAAACAGCGCCGGCATGGACTTCGATCTGGAAGTCCGCGAGATCCTGACCCTCGACAGCTCCAATATCCAGCCCGAGGAATGGAAGATCATCGCCCAGGCCATCTTCGACGGCTTTGATGGCTTCGACGGCATCGTTGTCACCCACGGCACCGATACCATGGGCTACACCGCATCCATGATGACCTTCATGGTGCAGAATCCCCCCATCCCC
>JAFQKM010000156.1 GCA_017396925.1 Clostridia bacterium | reverse complement strand
CACAGTTGACCGGCAAACAAAATACCTTTTGTGCAATTTATTTCCGCAGAATAGAAAAATCTATCGGTTCATCTCGTCGACAAAGTCGGCCTTGCGCACAGTGACTTCCACCCACGCCGGACGGAAGCCGCATTTTATGGCATTGCGTACCGGCGGGATCGTATTAAAAAATACCCACCGACCGAAGTCGATGGGTATTTAAAGCTAGTCAAGAATATCAACAAGCACTTTCTTATGCTCTTTGAGGCCTGCAGCCTTGAGGATCGCGCGGATCTCCTTTGCGATTCTACCCTGTCTGCCGATAACCTTGCCCATATCCGACTCGGCAACCTTCAGCTGCAGAGTGATGGTGTCTTCCTTCTCGACGGTCTCGATGGAGATGTCGGCAGGATTCTCGACAAGGTTCTCAACGATATAGGAAAGTATATCCTTCAGGTTGATGCTTTCCATGGCTTACAGAACACCGGCCTTTTTCAGTAATGCTCTGACAGTATCTGTGGGCTGAGCGCCATCCTTGATCCACTGCTGAGCCTTCTCAGCGTCGACCTTCAGCTCATAGGGAGTTGTCAGGGGGTTATATGTGCCGATCTCCTCGATGAATCTACCATCTCTGGGGAAACGGGAATCAGCAACAACGATACGATAGAAAGGAGCCTTCTTAGCGCCCATTCTTCTCAGTCTGATCTTTACCATTTCTATTTCACCTCCAAAATGTAATTTCTATCTATCACAATTTTCATTGCTCACAAAGTTGGTTAAAAGGGGAACTTGAAGCCGCCCTTGCGCTTGCCCATGCGTTTGCCCATACCGGCCATCTGCTTGACCATCTTCTGGGTCATTTCAAACTGCTTGAGCAGGCGGTTGATGTCTTCGACGCGCTGACCGCAGCCGGCGGCAATGCGCTTTTTACGGCTGAAGTTGAGCAGGTCGGGGTTGGCACGCTCCTGGGGAGTCATCGAAAGGATGATGGCCTCGGTGCGGGCCAGCGCCTTTTCATCGATGGTAGCGCCCTTGAGCTGTGCGTTCATGCCGGGGATCATACCGGCGATCTCTTCCATCGAGCCCATGCCCTTCATCTGCTTCATCTGTTCGAGGAAGTCTTCCAGGTTGAGCTTGCCCTTGCGCAGGCGGGTCTCCATATCGACGGCTTTCTTCTCGTCGAAGTTCTGCTGGGCCTTTTCGATCAGCGACAGAACGTCGCCCATGCCCAGGATACGGGAAGCCATACGGTCGGGGTGGAAGGGTTCGATCTGGTCGAGCTTTTCGCCCATACCGACGAACTTGATGGGCTTGCCGGTGACCGCCTTGATGGAGAGGGCTGCGCCGCCGCGGGCGTCGCCGTCCAGCTTGGTGATCAGTACCGAGTCGATACCCAGTGCCTCATCGAAGGCGGAAGCCGCATTGACGGCGTCCTGACCGGTCATGCCGTCGACAACGAGCATGATCTCGTGGGGCTTGACGGCGGCCTTGATGGATTTCAGCTCGTCCATCAGCTGCTCGTCAATGTGCAGACGACCGGCGGTGTCGATCATCAGAACGTCGTTGCCGTGTCTTCTGGCGTGTTCATAGGCCGCCTTGGCGATCTCGATGGGGTTGCCCTGTCCCTGTTCGAAAACGGGGATGTCGAGCTGGCCGCCGACGACCTTCAGCTGCTCGATGGCAGCGGGACGGTAAACGTCGCAGGCGCAGAGCAGCGGTCTGCGGCTCTCACGCTTTTTGAAATAGCCTGCCAGCTTGGCGATGTTGGTCGTCTTACCGGCACCCTGCAGACCGACAAACATGATGACGGTGGGCGGGTTGTTGGCCATTCGGATACGATTCTGGCTGCCGCCCATCAGGGAGGTCAGCTCTTCGTTGACGATCTTGATGACCTGCTGTGCGGGAGACAAGCTTTCGAGGATCTCTCCGCCGACAGCCTTTTCGCTGACGCGGGCGACAAAATCCCTTGCAACTTTGAAGTTTACGTCGGCCTCAAGCAGCGCCATGCGGATCTCACGCATTGCCTCCTTGACGTCGGACTCGGACAGCCTGCCCTTGGAACGCAGCTTTTTGAATACGCCCGACAGCTTATCCGAAAGGTTTTCAAATGCCATTGCTGTAGGTCCCTCCGGGTTATTTCAACAGTTCGTCGATCATCTTGGTGATCGCCTCGGTTCGCTTGGCGATCTCGTAGTTGCGCAGGTCGGAATTGACCCTTGCGATATAGCTCACTTCCTCGCGGATCTTGATGAGCTTATCTTCATAGCCCGAATACTTGCGCACCAGGCCGACCTTGTCTTCGGTATCGCGCAGGATGGTCTCGGCGCGGATGATCGCGTCGCGGACGCCCTGGCGGGAGATCTCGGCATGCTCGGCAATTTCGGTGAGAGAAAGGTCTTCGTTGTAGTAAAGATCGAAAAGTTCCTTCTGCTTGTCGGTCAGCAGATCGCCATAAAAGTCGAAGAGCATCGACATATGGAAGGTATCGCTTTTCATGTCCTTTCCCCTTTCTGTAAAGTCGCTTGCCTTTACAACGTCGTTATCTTACCACGGATGGTTCCCTTTGTCAAGCAAAGTTTTTTGATTTTCCGCCCCTTTTTCAAACTTTTTTTCGCCCACTTTTCCCCCTTGCGCTCCCCTTTTGCACATTGTATAATATTCTCAGTATCAGGTGCGAAAACCTGTGCAAAATACCAAATACGAAAGGTTCCTTCCCCATGCTCAACACTGTATCCTTCCCCGGGCTTTCCGATGGGATCCTCGAGCTCAACCGCGTGGCCTTCACCCTCTTCGGGCAGGACATCATGTGGTATGGCGTCATCATCGGCACCGGCTTTCTGCTGGCCGCCCTCTACGGCGCCGCACGATCCCGGGATTTCGGCCTGGACGTCGACTTTATCCTCGATCTGCTGATCTTCTGCCTGCCGGCCGCCATCGTCGGCGCGCGCCTCTATTATGTAGCCTTCCGGTGGGACTATTACGCCGGCAACTGGAGCGAGATCCTCAATATCCGCGGCGGCGGCCTCGCCTTCTACGGCGGCTTCCTGGGCGGCGTATTGATGGGTGTGCTGATCTGTAAGATCAAAAAGCGCCGCATCCTGCCCACCCTTGATCTGGCCTGCATCTGCTTCCCCCTGGCCCAGGCCATCGGCCGCTGGGGCAATTTTGTCAACTGCGAGGCCTTCGGCGGCGAGACAAGCCTGCCCTGGGGCATGTCGATCAACGGCGCCGCACCGGTGCATCCCACCTTCTTCTACGAATCCCTGTGGAACATCATCGGCTTTGCCCTGCTCCACTTTTATTCCAAAAAGCGCAAGTTCGACGGCGAATGTGCCCTCGGTTATCTGGCCTGGTATGGCTTCGGCCGTATGATCATCGAAGGCCTGCGCACCGACAGCCTCTATATCGGCTCGACCAACCTCCGCGCCTCTCAGGTGCTGGCCTTTGCCTTCTTCATCGTCGGCTTCGGCCTGCTGTGCTATATGCACATGACCAAGAAATACCGCACCTGCCCCATCTTCAAGGCCCGCACCGCCGGCGCCCCTGCCGAGACCATCCCCGATCTCGACGACCTCCCCGCTTCCACCGATGCAGAAATCTCTGACATAAACCAAATCAACCCCGAAACCAAGGAGGACACCCCCATGAAAGAACTGACCCTGTTTATGCTCCCCCGCTGCCCCCACTGCAAGCTGGCCATCAAGTGCCAGGAAGAGCTCATGGCCGAACATCCCGAGTATCAGAACATCAAGATCACCATGATCGATGAAGCCAAGGAAGCCGCTCTGGCCGAGCAGTATGATTACTACTATGTTCCCGCCTACTTTGTCGGCAAGGAAAAGCTCTTCGAGGGCCACGCCGAGAAGAACGACGTCGAGGCCGTCTTCAAGAAGGTTCTGGAAATGTAACCCCCTGCCCTGTGCAGCAAAAAAGACCTGTCCGATCGGACAGGTCTTTTCTTTTATTTACGCTTTCTCATAATTTTGCCTCCAGCGCGCTCCAGTCGATATGGCGGCCATCCTTCGCAAGGAATTCGTTGGCTGCATTGAAGTGGCCGCAGCCGAAGAAGCCGTTGTGGGCCGACAGGGGCGACGGATGAGCTGCCGTCAGCACCAGATGGTTGGGATTTGTGATCAGGCGCTTTTTGGCCTTGGCGTTGGCACCCCACAGCATAAAGACCATGGGACGCGCACGCAGATTGAGCTTTTCGATGATGCTGTCGGTCAGCAGGCTCCAGCCGCAGTCCTTGTGGGAGTTGGGGCTGGCGGCACGGACGGTGAGGGCCGTGTTGAGCAGCAGAACGCCCTGCCTTGCCCATCCCAGCAGACAGCCGTGATCGGGAATGGCCATGCCGGTCTCGGCATTGAGTTCTTTATAGATATTGATCAGCGAAGGGGGCGCAGGCACGCCCGGCTTGACCGAAAAGGCAAAACCGTGGGCCTGACCCGGGCCGTGGTAGGGATCCTGCCCCAGAATGACGACGTTGACGTCATCGAAGTCGGTGGTCTTGAGGGCATTGAAGATATCATACATGCCGGGATAAACGGTATAGGTGCCGTATTCCCGCTTTAAAAACTGACGGATGTTTGCATAGTATTCCGAGGCAAAATCCTCCTTGAGGATCTCGTCCCAGCGGTTGCCGATGTGAACCATAAAACCCCTCCTTGGGCTGTGTGATCGATGGCTTTATTATACAATAAATAATAACCCAAGGCAACGCCAATGGTTTTTTCAATAAAGCTGCCCGGTGCGTTGACTTTCGGCCGGCGCTGGCCCCCGATGCCTGCTGGAAGCCCATGCTGGTCACCTTTACAGCACTTCCTGCTCTTCGTCCAGCAGCTCATCCAGCTCTTCCAGCTCGTAGTCGCTCAGGCCGAGCATCTTATAGAATCGACGGCTGCGCGCACTGCGGTAGCCGCTGCGGGCACGGAGATGGAGAAATACGGTTTCCAGCGCCAGATCGATGGCGGCAGCCGCCAGCAGGCTCCACAGCAGATAGAGCAGGCTGCAGGGCCGGCTGATCAGGTCGATCTGCAGCAGGGCGGCCAGCAGAGGACGCAGCAGCCACTGAACGGCCACGCCGTAGGTCATGCGCAGTCCGCAGCGTTCGGGCTGACGGCTCTTTTCTCTGGCCAGACCGGGCCATACAAGAATCAGCACCAGCAGGATGCCGTTCCACAGCATGGCGCTGCGGGAGAGCCATAAATCGCCGGCCAACCTGGCTGTGACGCCCAGATTGTGCAGAATATACCAGAGGATGCGGCTCAGCAGCACCGTGAAGGCCGAAGCCGACAGATAGCTGCCTTTGGCCCGCTCCCAGAAGAGGCAGAGGAAGAATGTGAGGACGCCGGCGCCAACGGGAGCGGCCAGCAGGCCCCAGCGATAGAGCATCCGCAGCACCAGCGTGTGGGGGGCAAAATCGCCCTGCAGCAGGATGGACGCCGCTTCACAGGACGCGCCGGGCCCCAGCAGGGCACAGCTCGACAGGAGGCTGCGCATCTGCATCGGCAGCCATCCCCAGCCGTTGGGATCGAGAGAGGGCTTGAGGACCGCCATCCAGTAATTTCCGAGCCACGACCGGGTGGCCATGCCCCAGATCAGGGCAACGCCCAGTAGCAGCGGAAGCCCGAAGAGCAGCAGTGCCGAACTGCGGCTGGCACCCGAAATGAGGGTATTGCGTTTGCGGGGCAGAATGCGGATGACATGGCAGGGCGAGCGGCCCTTCCTGCGGACAAATTCCAGCGACCAGACGGGATTCTCGTCGGCATCGACCATGGCGACAATGCCGTTGTCGATCGGCTTCTCGCGGCCATAGAAGATGATGAGGGTGCGGCGGTCGTTGTCCAGCGGCTGTACACCGGCATGGCTGCCGCTCAGCTGGCCGTTGAAGAGCTCGCACGCCTCGCGGCTTTCGTCGACAAAGAGGATCTCGTGATAATCTTTGCCATAGCGGGCGATATAATCGGCCACCGCCTCCTTCGAACGCATCAGGCTGCATTTGTCGAGGATGGCGGCCTTGTCTTTCTGCAGAACGGCGCGGATATCTTCGGCTTCATAGACCGGCTCCCGGGCCAGACGGCCCATCAGACGGCCGCTGCGGTCGAGCATGGTCTGCCGCTCCTGTTCAATGTCGGTTTCCATAAAGTCGCCGGGCATTTCCATGCGGCCAAACCAGACCTGATGGCTGTCGATGACCTGCAGCAGATCACGGATGGCCGTGCGCATTTCGGCGGCCGTGGCAAAACGCTTGTGGGGATTGTTGGTCAGGGCCTTGGCCAGAAAAGCGTTAAGGGCCTCCAGTACGCGGGGAGATACGCCGCAGACCTCGTCGGCCGTCAGATCGACGCCATTCATAAAGGCCACCTCGCGGCCGATGGAATTGCGCAGGCCGGGGGCGTCGGGCGGAATGATCTCGCCGCCGCCCTGGCGGCAGACCGACCAGCTGACCCGCTTGCCGGTCAGCAGATGATAAAGCACGGCGCCCACCGAGAAGGTATCGGTATGCTCGCCGATCAGCCTGCGGCTCTCCATGCTGCTCATGGCGCCGGTCAGCTCAAAGGGCGAATAGCCGTCCTTACAGGGGAAGGACTGGGCCGTTTCGATGGTCGATTTGTGGCGCAGGCTGCCCAGATCGATGAACTTGAGGCTGGGGACGTCGTCGACAACCGTGCCCAGCAGAATGTTCTCGGGGGAAATGTCCAGATGGAGATAGCCCACCCGATGGAGCTTTTCCAGATGTTCGAGAATACGGCCGGTCAGCACAACGGCTTCCCGCAGGCTGAGCCTGCAGGCACGCTCGGCCAATGTGCCCTGTCCGTAATCGTAATAGACGGTATAGAATGTATTGTTGGCTTCAAAATGGTCGCGATAGCGCTCGAAAAACTCGCACTTGTCGTTGTTCAGATCTTTTTCCAGTTCCTTTTCCCGCTTGGAACGCTCGACGGCCAGAATGAGGGTCGACGCTGCCGAACGGCGCAGCTCCCCTTCTTCGGCGATGGGCACAAGGGCGTCGTCGACACGCATGAGGGAACCGGCCAGCGAGATGGGATAGACCTCTTTGATCAGTACCTTGCTGCCGTCTTCATCGACGGCGCGGTAGCAGATGCTGGTGCCGCCGGCATCGAAAACCTGCAGGTCACGGTAGGTATGAGCGCTGCTCTGCAAGGTCGAGCCGGAGGTCAGGGGGATCGAGCTGTCGCCGCGGATGCTTCGGGATGCCGGGATGAGCAGATCGGCGGCAAAGCCCTCCTGTTCGGTATCGCCCGAGATGCCATAGATCAGGGCCGTGTCGCTGTCCATCGCTTCGGAAAGGCGGCCAAGGAAGCGCTCGGCCTCTTCCAGTGTTTCGCACCGCAGCTGCAGGGCGACGCACCGCAGCCCTTCGGGCAGGCCGGGAATGATGCGCTCGGCACAGGCCTGCCAGCTGCCCTCGGCACGGAGCCACAGGCCTTCCCTGCTGCGGCCCATAACGGTCTGCAGATCGGCCAGATCGATCGAGATCAGATCATTGCTCCCGGCTGCCAGAAATTCTTCGCCGACTTCGGGCCAGCGTACCCGTTTCATGTTCAGTTTTGCTTTCAAGCCTGCACCTCCCTTCGGCATTTGCTCAATGGATATATGCGGTCTTCCATAAAAATCAGCCTCCGCTGCACTTCAGATTGGATGACTATAGTATGCCATCGGGGCTCTGCCCCTGCAATCGGAATGCGGAGTTTTGAAGTCTTGCTTTTATTTGCGCCAGAACTGGAAAAATCCCTTATTGCGGCCCTTCTTTTGGTCGGCTTCCTGCACTTCGCGCAGCTCTCTTACCTCCTGCTCGGCAGCGGCGCGCTGGTCGGCTCGGGCCCGGGCAGCCGCCTGCAGACGGTCGGTCACACCCAGCTTGCGCGCGGCGTAATCGCGCTCGCCCACAACGGCCATGCAGAAGTCCGCATAGGCCGTGCTTTCATCGGACGGCTCATGCAGCAGATCGTAGGCCAGCGCATCGAGGCCCGAAGCCGAGCGGACGTATACGGGCGGATAACCGGCCCGGATCAGCAGGTCATCGAGGTCAAACAGGTCGGTGCTCCGCCCTTCGTTGACCAGAATGTAGGTCTTGATGAGCACATCGCGGGGCACCTCT